>DBFVHV010000351.1:0-8931 GCA_048524165.1 Streptococcus sp. | reverse complement strand
TTCACTATCCTTTTGATAGTAATCACGTTCTACACCTGATATGTTGACCGTAATTATACCATCTTTGTATTGATATTTTACAGTTGAATCTGAGACAGTCATTCCTGAGAGGTTGAATGTATTGTTTTCTTTATCGATTGTAAAACTATCAGCTTCACCATGCTCTATAGCACCTTTATCTTCCTTTATAGTAAAGGCTAATTCATTTCGTTCGCTTGAAATCCAGTAATATTCACCATCGAGTGAATCAAGTGATTTGGAAGAACAAGCAACTAAAGCTACGGTAGTGATCAGTAATAGTACGAGACTAGTAATTTTCTTCAATTTACTACCTCCTTAGTTTACTATATTTTATCAAACATATTTTACAGGATTGATACATCATGTCTATTGCAATAGACAAAGTTCAAATTGTCTATTATAGCGGAAATCTTTCTTTCAAGAAAAGACATATTTTTCGGAAAGTCAAGATTTTGTTGTTATTTATGATATACTTACACTGTAATTATATCCTTTGATGAGGTAAAATTTATGGATAATGTAGTGAGATTACACTTGAAGACTGGGACTGATTCTAGGCAGGAATTGGTAGATTTCTGTTTAAATAGTAAAAAACAGTATGTTGCTATTGGGTGGAGTGGTCAGAGTGAGGATCTCTATCGTGAGAGTTTTCAAGAGTATTATCAAAGGGTTAAAGAATTATCTGGAAGAGCTAACCCAGCAATTAACGTTTTTAGGGATGCAAAAGTAGACGACTTATTCTGGACAAGAGATCTAGATGGTAGATACTGGATTTGTAGAGTTAAGTCGCCTGTTGAAGTAGTATGTGATAAACGATTGGATATTGGAGCAGTCTTACCAGTTGAAGCTTATAATTTTGGAATGCAAGTTCCTGGTCAAATTAAATCGTCCTTCAATAGGCCTCGAGGTGGTACTGTTGAAAGAATTCGTGATAGAACAATAATTGAGTATTCGAAAACAATTTTTAATCAATTATCAAACAGTAAATATTATAAGATTATTCCATATGAGGATAATCTTTTGGATAATCTACCAGATTTTGACTTAGAGGAACTTGTGATATCTTATTTGCAAATAGAAGAGAACTACTATGTTCTATCTAATTCAATAGCAAATAAATCTACTACAATTAAGATCGAGTGTGAAATGATTTCTAGGGATGTTTGTAACCCTAGAAAAGCGGTACTTCAAGTAAAGGGGAAAAAAGCCAAAGAACTTGATGCCTTAGAATTCAACCGATATGTTGAGGATGGGTATATAGTATATCTGTATGCACCTAAAATAATCAATCTAAATCAGATTGACAATGTGGTTCGAATAACTAATGATGACCTATTAGATTTTTATAAGAAAAACAAACCCATACTCCCATTATCAATTACTCAGTGGGAAACTCTATTCGGGAGTAATAACAGCTAAGTTGTTTACTTGAAATTTCCCTCATTCAATAAAACTTATACAAATTTTTTGAAATAAAAAGGCAGTTGAAAACTATAGAATATTGATATTACACTATTTTTAGTCCAACTGAAACCCATACTTTCCAAACCAGGTCTTAAGAAAGCACGTAAAGCTAGTCAGTTCTCAAAACGTTAAGAACGGCTTAATATCAATATTTCAAAGCACCCAAGGGTTTGCCCTATGGGTGTTTTTTTGAAAAGGTCACCTCAAAACTCACCTTATTGTTTTAGTGATTTTAAGGCAAATTCACCAACTGCCATAGGAACGACATTAGAAGTATTGACATAATTCTGAGTTGTTCCTGTATCGCTATGAGTCAAAGCTTCGGAAATAGCTTCTAAACTCATGCCGGCTTCTTTAGCTAAAGTTGCTCCTGTATGGCGTAACTTGTGCGGTGTGGCATGTGCAAGTTCAGGGTATCGCTTTCTGATAGTCTTCATCTTATTGTTGAGATAGTCAACGTGTAAAGGCTTATTGACGTTTCCTTTGGTGTCTATATAAGTAAAGACAAACTGTTCAGGGAGTATGTCTTGCATGCTGTTTACTTCTTGTCTCTTGTTTTAGGCTTTGAGATAATAGCGACAACAGAAGTAGTTGTGGACTATTTTTGTGAATGTTCAAATTAATCATTAGAAAATTGTTGGCAGTTGAGAGCCCTAATTAAATCATTTTGAAACAATCTATGGTCTCACATAGATAGTATGTCACAAAAGAAACTGCGGCTCGTTAAAAATTTCATTTTTTCAGAGATAGGTCTCTTTTTACATGATTTACCTATTAATATTAGTAAATGTTAAGGATAAGTATTCTTTTTATTTTTTGGCGAATGCCGGCCTTTTTGCCACAAATGAGTATCAACATCTTTCGAATGGAATAGTTGACAACTGTTTTTAAGAATTATACTATTGAATTGAATAGATAAGGAGTTGATTTGATGCGAGAGACAATGATTGATTACAAACAAAATATTTACCAAGAGCTATCTCGCTTAACAAAGGGGCTAGGAAGTGAGAAGCGTCTTGATATTTTAAATATATTATCACAGGGACCAAAGACAGTTGAGGGAATTGCGCATGCGACGGGTCTCTCTGTTGCCAATACTTCGCGCCACCTTCAGGTTTTAAAAGAAAGTCACTTGGTGGTGACGAGTCGAAATGGTAATTTTATCCGTTATAGCTTGGCTTCTGAAAAGGTTGTCCAGTTAGTCCTTCTGTTATTTGCCGTCGGTGAAGAACAGTTAGCAGAAGTCAGAGCGATTGAGTCAGACTATGATGAGGCAGCTGGTGTTCCTCAGATTGAGCTCGCTAATGCAATTGAATTAGCAGCTAAGACAGATGCTCTCCTACTTGATTTAAGGCCTGTTGAGGAGTATGAGGCAGGGCACTTGCCAAAAGCTCTTAATTTACCAATCGATGAGTTTGATCAAAAAAAAGCTCAGCTTCCCAAAGAGAAGACCATCATTGTTTATTGTCGCGGGCGCCAATGTGGCTATGCTAACCTAGCAGCACAGGATTTACAGAGTTTGGGCTACAGTACCTATAGTCTCAATCGCAGTTTTGCTGATTGGAAGTGGGGTGCATCCTCTCGTTCATAACTTGAGAGTGGGGATAGAAATCGGTAATTCGTTAGAATTCGTTTTCGTCGTCCCACCTCCGCACAGTTGAGTAGGGCTGTAAAAGCTGATGAAATCAGCCTAGTAGAGGCCACTCAACCACTGCGTCTTGCTCGACAATCCAAAAACAATTGAGAGGCTAGGACTTTTGTCCCACCCTCTTTTCTTATAACCGGGGACTCGTGAGCAAAATCATTGCAAAATAGATTTAGTGTGCTATAATTCAATTATTCAATAAAAAAGTTGAATTTCTTTTTTACTCAACCTATTCAACAATTTTATTGAATTACATCTTTGAAATACTTCTTATTTAGTATCTCAAAGAAACTAGGTGATACAAATTGGATTTTTAGAAGGGCTAAGTTAACCTTTTTGAAATTCATTCTTTTATTCTTATACTATTCAATTATATGATTGAATAAAAGTGATCTATTATAGATAGGAGTTTTTTATGACGACACAACTAACAACCGAAACATTTGCGAAATCTATCCAAAATGGGGTAAGTCTTATCGATTTTGGGGCGCAGTGGTGCCCGCCTTGTCGGATGATGGAACCGGTAGTGGAAGAACTTTCACAGGACTTTGACGGAAAAGCAATGATTGCTCAGGTGGATGTGGACCAATCACAAGATCTGGCCAATCTCTTTGGCATCCGTTCTATCCCAACAATGGTGATTTTTAAAGATGGCAAACCCGTTGATGCTCTTGTTGGTGTTCATCCTAAACAAACATTGATGGAAAAAATCCAAGCACAGTTATCATGAGGTGATTTATGTATGATGCAATTATTGTAGGTTCAGGACCTGCAGGGTACACAGCTGGCATTTATTTAAGTCGAGCTGGTTTGAAAAATCGATTGATCACAGGCTATTCTGAGGGTGGCCAATTAACTACCACAACCCTCGTAGAAAATTATCCAGGTTTTGAAAACGGGATTGATGGCAATACATTGGTCCAAACAATGCGCCGCCAAGCAGAACAGTTTGGCACCGAAATGACCTTTGGATTTGTTCAAAAAATTGAAGGCGAATCGTCTCCTTTCAAGGTACATCTGGATAATGGTGAAATCATTGATACCAAGGCCGTTATTATCGCAACAGGCTCTAGTGCTAAATACCTAGGGATTGAAGGCGAAGAAGAGGCCATCGGAAAAGGTGTCAGCGCTTGTGCGACCTGTGATGCATTCTTCTATAAAGAGCGTGAAGTCCTTGTAGTTGGCGGGGGTGATGTTGCTATGGAAGAAGCTCTCTATTTGACACGCTTTGCATCGAAAGTGACCGTTGTCCACCGCCGCAATGAGTTACGCGCATCTGATATTATGGCCAAACGGGCTCAGGCAAATGATAAAATTCATTGGATGTTAAATTACACGCCTGTCAAAGTTACATCTAATCTGATGGGAATGACTGGTTTGGATGTTCGTAATAATGAAACAGGTGATATTGAGCACATTCAGGCTGACGGTCTCTTTGTGGCCATTGGTCATCAGCCAAACACCGATTTTCTTGATGGAAAATTAGCATTGGATGATAAAGGCTATATTCAAACACAGGCAGGAACAGCAAAGACCTCTGTTGCAGGTATTTTTGCAGCTGGTGATGTGCAAGATCCAAAATACCAACAAGCCATTACTGCAGCAGGTAGCGGTGCCATTGCTGCCCTAGATACATTGGCCTATATTGATAACCTATGATGAAATCAGTCACGTCTAGTATCGAATTAGAAGAACTGTTAGCCGAACATCAAAATCTAGCTCTTCTTGTTTCAGGAAATCAATGCAGTCTATCGTCTCTTGGGCAAAAAGAACTCATAGACACGGCTGAACGAGAGCATTTGGTGCTTTACCAAGCAGATATTTTTCAAGTGCCTCGTCTCATTTCTTTATTTGGCATTCAGCCTAACCTAACGAGTTTATTAGTCTTTAAAAAGGGTCAATTGGTTGATAAGAAAGAGGTGTAAATGGCAAAAAAAGCTTTGATACAAAGGAAAAAGAAGGCCTACCCGGTTCAAGAATACTCACGCTGTTTGGCATGCGGCCGCCCTCATTCGGTCTACCGCAAGTTTAAACTTTGTCGGATTTGTTTACGCCAGCAAGCTTACCAAGGTGTCATTCCTGGATTGAAAAAAGCTTCTTGGTAGTGGAAAGAAAGGAAGGAAGAAATATGGAAATTAGTTACTGGTCAGATATTGCCTGTCCATTTTGTTACATTGGTGCTAGTCGGATGAAGCGTGCTATGGCAGCTGTTGGTTTAAACCCGGAAGATTTGACAATGAAAGCTTACCAGCTAAATCCCAATGCGCCATTAGAAACAAGTGAAACCATGCTCACAGAGTTTGCTGCCAGTCACGGTATGACCACTGAGCAAACTAAAGCTCAGTTTGCTCATATGGAAAGCATGGGAAATGAAGAAGGGCTTCGTATTGATATGGCGGGGATTATCCCAACCAACACCTTTTCAGCTCACCGTCTTATTAAATGGTCGCAGAAGTATTTAGATAAAAAAGATCATCAAAATTTCATTATGGCCTTGTACTATCTTTACTTTGAAGAACATGCCAATATTGCAGATCATTCTGTGTTACTAGCTGTTATCAGTGAGTTCGCTCTACCACAAGAAGAGGCAGCACAG
This sequence comes from Streptococcus sp., assembly GCA_048524165.1. Taxonomy (GTDB): domain Bacteria; phylum Bacillota; class Bacilli; order Lactobacillales; family Streptococcaceae; genus Streptococcus. The sequence continues at coordinate 3,205 of DBFVHV010000351.1, read as the reverse complement.
GTACTTGCTGGAGATGCGTTTGCTGACGAGGTCAAACGTGATATCTTAGAAGCCCATCAATCAGGCGTTCAAGGTGCACCTTTCTTTGTTCTGAACAATAAGTATGGCATTTCAGGTGCCCAGCCTTATGAAGACATGTTAGCGGTATTAAAAAAAATTCAAGCAGAGGAAGGAGCACAATAACATGACAGATACCCCTTTTCAACTACTCGAAAGCAATTCAGAAGAGACAGGTTTAGTTTGTGGGATTGATGGCTGCAGCATAGATCCCTCAACACAGCCGTTAGAAACTTCCTCTCAGCCATTAGAAAAAACCAAAAAAGCAGTCATTAGGAGGACAGAATGGAAAAACAAAGGGTAGAAGCCTTGTCAGATGCTATATTGGCCATTATTGTCACAATTATGGCCTTGGAGTTACAGTTACCTGAGGAATTGACCGTAGCAGGACTTAGAAGCATGCTACCCATGCTTTTTATCTACATTACTAGTTTTTTGCAAATCATGGCAGTCTGGCTATATTATCATGAACTCTACAAATTAGTAGATCATGTCAGCTTTCATTTATTTGGAGCCAATAGTTTTTGGCTTTTAACAGCTAGTTTTGTTCCCTTAGCGACTCGAGGGATTGGACAGAATTCCGCTAATTTTGCCTTTCTCCTGTTTTACCTCATCGTTCTTGCCCTTTGGGATGTAGCTTGGATAATCATGACAGCAATGGTGATCAAGACGAGTCAAAGAGCGTTATCAGCTGAAGAAAAAAAGCTACCTTATCGGTGGGCACTATTATATGGATTGCAGCTAGTGATCATATTATTAGTTAGTTATCTTTTTCCAAATCTCATTCCTTTTGCCCCGCTACTGATGATTATTAATGTTATCTATGGTTTTTTAAGCAACAAATCTTGAAAAAGACTAAAAATAATGGCTAACTAGCATCGGTTATAAAAACCAGGTCTTAAGAAAGCTCGTAAAACTTTACAATTCTCTAAACGTTAATTGTTACTAGACAGCAGATTATAATCGAAAACACTTTGCAAACTGCAAAGTGTTTTTTTACGGTTAAAGAATAGCTGCCAATTCTTCCAAAATAAAAAAGTAGTAGAATTGAAAATTATAAGGGTGTGGGACTAGGATGATTTACTTAAATCTCACTTTTGATAGTCAGTTCCTATTAATCTGGTGGAATTTTTCATTTGAAGAAGATGATTAAAAAATGTCTATATATAGTATAATGATTTTAGAAGAGTTCGAGTTATGGAATGGGCGACCTTGAAAAATAAATTAATATAGTGGGAGGCAACAGTGACATGAAGTCGAAAAGATATATAATTATTGGAATAGTTGCCATTGTAAATTTAATTTTCTTTATAGTGTTGACTTCTTGTGGAAAAGGACATCAGTGGAATAATAATGTCGTACAAGGATTTAAATCGCTTGGTCTTAAAGGTAATGTAAAAGTAATTAGAACATATAAAGAAATTGAGGCGTTTTACGGTACTGTTGTTGAAGTGAATTATACTGAGAGATTTTCTGATGGATATTTTTTAGATGAGAATCTTAGAGCAGATATACGAGAATATAATGGTGAGCATATTTCAGATTTTTATCCTCCGTTATCTACAAAGATCGAAGCATTGCTCAATGACAAAGAAAAAGACTTGTTTGATACTGTTAAATTTAACGAGTTTAGCTTCTTATTAGATGTTTATAAAATGAGACCAGGTTTTCAACGAGAAGAAGATAAAATCAAAAAAGACGTTGCTAATAAAATTAATAAACTATTTGATAGACAAGTGACGTTTGACTATAGTTATAAATTTGAGCCAGTATCTAGGGAAAAAATCTACGCAACTATTCTATCACAGGCAGTTAGGAATCGTGATAATGGAGACTTTGAAGCGGCTGGCTTTTATAATATTAGACCTAAAAATTTAATGAAGAGTAAAGCAGTGAGTCTTCATTTGGATTGTATTTTTGCTTCTCTGGATCCTAACGCTAGCGAGTCATTTTCGAGAGAGCATATCGATTATTTTAAAACAAAACTCTTATCTTTGCCCAAAGGCTCATTTTCTGATGGAATCTATGAAATACGTGGTAATTATTATGGTAAAGAAGGGGAAAGTATTGATGTAACTTGTATATTTGTTGTTGAAGGCGGTGTCGGTCACTTTGAAGAAGATAAAATGAACTAAAAACAAAAAATAAACCTAAATAAAATTTGGTATAAAAAAGTATCTATACTTGCGTTGTCACTTAAAAGATATTTGCCATCGTGATGGTAATCAAGGGATCAATACAATAAATAGAGCGATAGAGATGGGGGATTGACTTTGATAAAAAAAACACTAAGGGTATCCTTAATAGCTATTTTACTAATACTTTTGTTAATATCTATATTTAAATCAATCGATAACAGGAATAAGACTTATGATAGTGAATTCATAACTTCATTGGCAACAGGATTAGATGAACGTTGGAAAGTTAATGCCCAAAATGATGATGATGAAAAGGAAATTGAAGACTATAAATCTTATATAGATTATGAACTAATTGAAATTGAACAGTATAAAAATAGGAAATTTAAAAATCCTAAGTTAAAGAGATTAGCTAACACATATATTAGCATCCAAAGGAATGAAAGAGAAGCGATAGAAAATCAAAATTTTGTGGATAGTACTTTTGTAAGTGAATGGAATCAATACCAAAATAAACGTTTTGAATTGCTTCTAGATATTAACTCAATAGTTGAAATTCCTGTTCAGGATAAAAACATTCTAGATAGTATATTGAAATCTGGTAAAGCTGTGAAAGAATTTAATAGAGTTTACGGAATATTAGTAGATACTTTTGATTCCAAAAACTTCGTAGTTGAAGAGGTCACAGGTGTATCGGAAAAAGAGAAGCGCTACATAGGGAATTTTGAAAATACTACAGGTCATGAAATCACGTACATAGATGTTGCAATTAATTTTTATGATGAAAATGATAAAGTTTATTCTGGTTTTCGCTTTAACACAAGATATGGATGGGAAAATGGAACTAAAGAAAGCTTTGAATTCTCGATTCCAGATTCAGATACGAGGTTCAAATATTTTAAGGTTAAGTTGGGTGAAAAAAGTTTTAGCTTTGAGTAGATTTTCTATTTTATAGAAGGGTAGACAATAGTGCTTCAACTAAGTTCTAAAAATAGATAGTTATGCAAAAA
>DBFVHV010000350.1:0-6493 GCA_048524165.1 Streptococcus sp. | reverse complement strand
CAAACCTTCCAGGGAAGTTGGCAGATTGTTCGTCAAACAATGCCGAAATGAATGAGCTCTTCATTGTCGAAGGGGACTCAGCCGGTGGTTCTGCCAAATCAGGTCGAAATCGTGAATTCCAAGCTATCTTGCCAATTCGTGGTAAAATTTTGAACGTTGAGAAGGCTAGTATGGATAAGATTCTAGCCAACGAAGAGATTCGTTCTCTTTTCACAGCTATGGGAACTGGTTTTGGATCAGAATTTGATGTCAGCAAGGCTCGCTATCACAAGTTGGTTATCATGACCGATGCCGATGTCGATGGGGCTCACATTCGTACCTTGCTCTTGACCTTGATTTACCGCTTTATGCGTCCAGTCTTGGAAGCTGGCTATGTCTACATTGCACAACCACCAATTTATGGTGTTAAGGTTGGTTCTGAGATTAAAGAATACATCCAGCCAGGTGCGGATCAAGAAGAAAAATTGCGTGCTGCTCTTGAAAACTATAGTGTGGGGCGTTCAAAACCTACGGTACAACGTTATAAAGGTTTAGGTGAAATGGATGACCACCAACTTTGGGAAACTACCATGGACCCTGAAAATCGTTTGATGGCACGTGTTTCTGTGGATGATGCTGCAGAAGCCGATAAGATTTTCGATATGTTGATGGGGGACAAGGTTGAACCTCGCCGCGAATTTATCGAAGAAAATGCCGTTTACAGTACCCTGGATATCTAATATTCTTTTAGAAAAGGGTGCAATGCTAGGATAACTATGATATAATCGTAATGTTATTCTACATTTATGAACATAATAGACGATTAAGGAGAAACTATGTCTAGCGGAATTGTTTTACTGATTGTAGTGGTAGTTATACTTGTAATTGTCGCTTACTTAGTCGGTATTCTTATTAGAAAACGAAATGATTCGCGGATTGCACAGCTTGAAGAACGCAAGCAAAAATTGTTTGACTTGCCAATTAACGAAGAAATTGAAGAAGTTAAAAAGCTTCACTTGATTGGACAAAGTCAAACAACTTTCCGTGAATGGAATCAGAAATGGATAGATATCTCGACAAATTCATTCGCAGATATTGAAAATCATATTTTCGAAGCTGAAAATATGAATGATACCTTCCATTTCTTCAAGGCTAGTGGTGAAATCAATAATATTGAGAGTCAGTTAGATCTTGTGGAAGAAGACATTAAGTCTATCCGTGAGGCGCTCTCAACCTTGAAAGAACAAGAAGAAAAGAACAGTGCTCGCGTTAAACACGCACTTGACTTGTACGAAGAGTTGCAAAATTCTATCGAGGAAAACTCTGATAATTTTGGCTCTACTATGAGTGAAATCAATAAACAGCTTAAAAACATTGAAGCTGAGTTTGCTGAATTCGTGACTCTTAACTCATCAGGTGACCCTGTTGAGGCATCAACCATTTTGGACCGTGCAGAGGAGCACACCATTGCTTTGGGTCAAATTTCAGAGAAGATTCCAGCCATTGTAGCTAAGTTGGAAGATGATTTCCCAGATCAGTTGGACGATTTGGAATCTGGCTACCGCAAGTTGATTGAGCAAAATTACCACTTCCCTGAGAAAAATATCGAACGTCGCTTCCAGGAAATTCGTGAAGCTATTCGTTCAAACTCAAGTGAGTTGGTTTCTCTTGATCTGGATCGCGCGGAAGAAGAAAACGCTGAGATTCAAGAAAAGATTGACAATTTGTATAGCATTTTTGAACGTGAAATTGCATCATACAAGGTTGTTATGCGTCAAAAGAAAATTTTGCCAGATTATCTCAAGCATGCTAAAGAAAACAACAAGAAACTTCAAGAAGAGCTTGAGCGTCTCATGTTGACTTACATTTTCGATGAAACTCATGCAGCAGATGTACGTAGCTTTGCTTCAGATATTGCAAGTGTTGAAACAGCAGTTCTTCCAACCCTTGAAAACTTTGAGAATCAGGTGAAACCTTTCTCAGAGCTTGAAAAGATCTTCGAAAAGAGTCTCAATACCTTGGCAGCTGTTGAAAATGGACAGGTTGAGGTTTTTGAAAATCTTCGAGCTATCGAGAAAAACGAAGCTAAGGCGCGCGAAGAGCTTGATATTTATGTTAATAAATTGCATGTTATCAAGCGTTACATGGAAAAACGTAATCTTCCAGGTATTCCTCAATCCTTCTTGAGTGTTTTCTTCTCAACAAGTGCACAAATCGAAGCTCTCATGGATGAGCTCAGCCGTGGACGTATTAACATTGATGCGGTAATGCGTTTGACTGAAACGTCAAAAAATGCCATTGAACATTTGGAAGAGACTGCTTATTTGGTTGTTCAAAATGCAACCTTGACTGAGCAACTCTTGCAGTACTCAAATCGTTACCGTTCTTTCGAACCTGCTGTTCAAAGTAGCTTTGAGCATGCGCTTAAATTGTTCGAAGTTGACCATGACTACGATGCATCTTTGGAAGAAATCTCTTACGCCTTGGAAACAGTAGAACCAGGTGTAACAGATCGTTTTGTATCGTCTTACGAAAAAACACGCGAACAAATTCGTATGTAAGAGAAAGATTCTGGGCCTCGGTCCAGGATTTTTTTGAAGAAGCTTATCTCTTTTTAGGTTAATGGAAAGCCTGATAAAAGTTATATAGGTATTAAAGAATAGAGGGAATTATGTCAGAAGTAAAAGGCTTATTAGTTATGGATGTAGACTCAACTCTTGTTCAAGAAGAAGTCATTGATTTATTGGGGGAAGAGGCTGGTGTTGGTCGAGAGGTTGCTGAAATCACAGAGCGTGCCATGCGTGGAGAATTGGATTTCAGACAGGCTCTCAATGAGCGTGTGGCAACTCTTAAGGGCTTACCTGACAGCATATTTGATAAGGTCTATACCCGCATTCATTTCAACAAGGGAGCCAAGGAACTTGTGGATGAACTCCACTCACGTGACTTTAAGGTTGGTTTAGTTTCTGGTGGGTTCCATGAGACAGTTGATAAACTGGCAAAAGAGGCTGGTATTGATTATGTGAAGGCCAATCACCTTGAGGTGGTTGATGGTGTCTTAACTGGTAAGGTTTATGGTGAGATTGTTACCAAAGATGTCAAGGTAGCCAAACTTAAAGATTGGGCAGCAGAAAATGGTCTTAAACTCTCTCAAACCATTGCTATGGGTGATGGAGCCAATGATTTGCCTATGATTAAGACAGCTGGCATAGGTATCGCCTTTTGTGCCAAACCAATTGTCCGTCAACAAGCTCCTTACCAAATCACAGAACCAGATTTGTATAAGGTTATTGAGATTTTGGATGAGGTTAAGAAATAGTAGCTATAAAAAGAGTCCCTTGGATTATTCCAATGGACTTTTTGGGCAGCAAAAAAGCACCGAATCGGTGCCACTTTTTTCAAGTTGTATACGGACTAAGCCTTATTTTAACTCGCTGTGTTGTTTCGAATGGTTTCAATACTTAGTTATAACGATTTTCGGTTGACTTCTCTTAAAACTCATCTTATCATAGAGGAGTCTAGTATTGAAATGGGGGAAGGCACATGTTATACGAATATCCAGCTATTTTTCACACGATTGAGGAAGGTTACAAGATTAGTTTTCCCGACTTTGGTCGGAGTATTCAGGCGGCTTCTTTGCCTGATGCAATGACGAAATCGTCAGTTTTTTTAGCTCATATTATTACTAATTATGGAGACAAGGCTTTGCCTGTGCCGACGGCAGTAAGCAGTATTCCTAATGAGGAAGAGCTTGTGGTTTTGATTCAGGCGGAACTTGATTGACAGCAAAAAAACTCTTGGAAGATTAATTTCCGAGAGTTTTAATTTTTATTAGCCACATAGACGCCAAGGACTACCAAGATTCCCGCTAAAATTTGTAACTGTGAGAAGGGTTCCCCTAAGAAGACTACAGCAGCTAGAATTGAGATAATCGTCGAAATGCCGATGAAAGAAGCTGTTCGGTTAACCCCGATAGTTGCGATAGCAAAATTTGAAAGGATATACCCTATAACACTACAGCCCAATCCTTGGTAAAGGATGGTTATGGCGAACTTTGGATTAATCCAAGGGAGCGTTAAAAGCTCTTTCAAGTTTCCTGCTAGAAAGCTATGGCTTAGTGCGAAGAGTCCAAATGTAAGGCAACCACTGGCTAACATAAAATAGGAAATCTCAAAGCTAGTGAATTGACTGGCTTTTTCAACGTCAACGCAATAAAGGGCATAAGAGACAACGGCTAGACCTAAAATGAAGTAGCCGACAAGTGAGAAGTCGGTGGAGCCACCCGCAGCAAAGACGGCAATGATAATACCGATGAGGGTTGTAATGACACCGACCACTTGCCAACGACTCGGCCATTCTTTCAAAATAAGACTAGACATGATAAGTGCGACGACCGGAATGCAAGCGAGGAAAGCTCCACTTTCAGAGGCAGTAGTCATCCGAATCCCAATCGTTTCGCAGATAAAATAGATAATAGGATTAAGAATGGCAATATGTGTCAGAGGCTTGAGATTTCTGCCATTTATGGCTATCCTATGTCTTCTTGGGAGAAGATAAAGGTTGACAAAGAAGAAGGCTGTGACAAAACGCCAAGAGATTAAAGCCAGGTCACTGACCTGTGTTGTCATCGATTTGGTAAAGATAAAACTGAGCCCAAAAAGGATCTCGCAGGTAGCTGCAGCCAAACATCCCAAGATGATTTTATTTTTCATTGTCTCACCCCCTGATTATGGATTTCCACGCCTATTATAGCACCTTTAGGGAGCGTTTTCATTAATCTGAACCTAAAAAAGACTAGCAGAATAGCTAGCCTATCTTATCTTATATTAGTTACCAATTGAGACAGTTCCGTCTGAGCCAACTTTGACATTTGTACCGTCTTGACTATTCACTTCAACTGAGCCATCTTGACCAACTGTTGCGTTGTTGCCTTCGCCATCGTTAGCTTCAACAGCATTTTCACCCTTTGTTTTGGCTGAATTACCGTTTCCGTCGTTCACTTCAGTCGAACCGTCTTTCTTGACTTTAACTGAAGCACTTGAGTCAGTAGAAGAAGAGTCTTTTGTCACCTTACTTGATGATGGTGAAGAAGATGATGAGTCAGTTTTGTCTTTGGAGTTGCCACATGCTGCTAGAGTTAACAAGGCAAGAACTGAGACAGAGGCTAAAGTTAATTTAGAAAATACTTTCATAATAATCTCCCTTTTTTTATTAGTAAATTTATTTTAAATGAAAACTTATTAAATCAAAAGCGCTTCCAGTTGTTTTTACCTAACTGTAATCCCTTGATAATATAGGAGTTGTACAAGACTAATCTGTTGGAAAATAAGAGGGGTCCCTTAAGTGTTATGATAGATATTTCAAAGCGTTCAGTTCGGTTGTTAGACTCCTCTTTGTTATAATAAAAGAAAACAAATGGAGGTGCCTTATGTATCAAACGACGATTAAAGGTGACAAACGCTATCATTCACTTTCAGAGGGCTACGGAGCACCTGTGGAACTCTTTGGCTATACGGAAGATGGGGAGACACCTATGAGTTTGGTGAATATTGCTTTAGCCTCTTGTGTGACCATGTGTCTACAGAGTTATTTTGCCAAGTATCAGGGAATAGAGGAGCTTGCAATTCAGGTTGACTCTAGCTATGAAGAAGGGCATTTCAAGCTTGGCATTCATTTACCTAAGGACTTAAATAGTGATAATGAGCAGGAAATCTTGGCTTTTGTAGATAATTATTGCCGAGTTAAGAAGCTTTTTCGTGAGGATATAGAAGTTGATATCAGCTTAGTCAAATAAGCTTGTTATCCGTCGAGAACTTCGTGTTATACTAGTAGCTATAGACAACCTATTTCCCTCATGGTGGAATGGGTATTGATAGGAGGGCTTGCTATGCAAGACAAACTGCATGAAATCCGTGTATTTGAGAATTTTCAAGAAGAACTATTTGAAACTGGGCATGTGATTGTCACAACTGAGGTGGTCGAGAAGTCCTTGAATTATTTTGGTAATGCTCATGGTGGTTATTTATTTACGCTCTGTGATCAGGTGGCAGGACTCGTGGCACTTTCAACAGGGGACTACGCTGTAACTCTTCAGTCCAATATCAATTATTTAAAGGCAGGCCATTTGTCTGACCAACTCAAAATTGAAGGTCTTTGTGTGCATAATGGTAAAACGACTAAGGTGGTAGAAGTCCTCATTACCAATCAGGAGGAAAAAATTCTTACTAGAGCAACCTTTACCATGTATGTGACGGGCTCGGTTTCGGAGTAGAGAAGGGGTGCTTATGTCAGATTTTCAAACTATGGATGACTTTGCAGTCTTTGTAAATGACTACCTGACACCAGACCAATTGAGTGTTCAGGCCTATTCTTATGCCTCTGATCAGCAGGAACTTTCTCTTCTTGTGACTATTGACGATTATGAGATGATGTGTCGTTGGCATGCCGTCTGGACTTTTTCTGGCTTACACCAGGCTTTTTTTCAGTCCGTAATGGATGTGGATAATAGTTTTTC
>DBFVHV010000349.1:0-1727 GCA_048524165.1 Streptococcus sp. | reverse complement strand
GATATTATTTGTGGAAATGCTGTTGGAACAGGTGGCAATATTGGTCGACTAACTGGTCTCTTGTCTGATTATTCTGAAGCTGTTCCAGCGACTACTATTGATATGCAGTGTGCTTCAGCAAGTGCCGCCTTGGGTTTTGCTTTTGCGAAGATAAAGGCTGGTTTATCAGAAAATATTATTGCAGGCGGCATTGAAAGTTCATCCTTGCAACCATTGCGGACTTATGCGGACAAGGATGATCGTTCAGGGAGTTACTACGTCGCTCAGTTTTCACCTGATAGTACGGATTCTCTAGCTATGATAAGAGGGGCCGAGCGAGTCGCTCAAAAATATCAAGTGAGTCAAAAAGAATTGTATCAATGGAGTCTAAAGAGCCATGCTAAAGCGCAGAAGGCCTTGGAGACAGGAGCTCTATCTCCTGTTATCCTAGAAATGCCTGGGAAAAAGGATGAGGGGATTCGAGCTAAGATTTCAGAAAAACTGTTAAGTCGAATTCCTCCAATCTTAGGTCCAGGCAGTCTGACCAGTGCTGCAAACTCTTGTTTAACACATGATGGTGCTGCATTTCTTTTATTGAGCGATCAAGTTGGGGAGTTTAAAATTTGTGACATGGCTCAAGTGGCAGGAGATCCTCGTTTCAGTCCCGAATTAGTTTACAAAGCAACTCAAAAATTATTGAAGAAAGTCAATCTTTCAATGTCGGATATAGATGCTGTTGAATGGAATGAAGCATTTTCAGTGATTGATTGTATCTTTGAAAGGCATTTCCCAGAAGCTGTCAATCGCTACAATTCATTTGGTGGTGCCTTAGCTTATGGCCACCCTTATGGTTGTTCGGGGGCGGTCAATCTTTTGCATGTAATGCAGACGCTCCGTTTACAAAAGGGACGATATGGACTTTGTGCTATTGCCGGTGCTGGAGGACTTGGTATTTCTTTCCTCATTGAGAGGGTGGGAGCTTAACATGATTAAAAAAATAAAAGCTTGGGTTCAAAAGGCTCCTCATCGGCAGGCTTTAGTTATTGATGACAAATCTTACACTTACGGTGATTTATTAAGGATGATGAATCAAATAAGTCTTGATTCAAAGTCATCTGACGTTTGCTTTATCGTAGAACACCATCCGCTTGATCAGTTGATGACATTTTTATTAGCAGTGTCATTAGGGATAAAACCTGTTATTTGCCATCCTAATTTGTCTCCAGAAATCCAACAGGCCTTAGCGTCTGAAGCAAGTGCCTCCGATTTACGTTTAGAAGCAGATTTTGGAATCTTGACTTCGGGAACAAGTGGAAAACCCAAGATTTTGTGGCGAACCATATCCTCGTGGGTTGATTTTTTTGCTGAGCAAAATCGAATTTTCCATATTAATGAGAAAACGGCTTTATTCTTAAAAGGCAATTTTAGTTTTTCAGGGAACCTTAACATGGCCTTGGCGGTCCTTTATGAAGGTGGGAAATTGATTATAAGCGATAAACCATCTCCGAGAAGTTGGGTGCAATTATGCCAGATCTGCCAAGTTAGTCACATGTATCTCTTACCAAGCCTTCTACAAGTTCTAGCCAGTCATTTAAACAGTAGGAAGATTGACTTGTCTTATATCATCAGTTCTTCTCAAACCTTGCCAATTTCTCTGATTCGTGACCTTTATGACAGGCAACCGAATTGCGACATTATTATTTTTTATGGCGCCAGTGAATTAAGCTTCATCAGCTGGTGTAAGGGTA
>DBFVHV010000348.1:0-1621 GCA_048524165.1 Streptococcus sp. | reverse complement strand
TGAAATCATTGAAATCAAAGGTGTTTTCACGCATCTTCTCAGCTAACTCAAGAGATTTTTTCTCATCATACTCCTGAGAAGCTTTTTCAATAAGGGTAAGAAGGTCACCCATACCTAAGATACGGCTTGACATACGGTCTGGGTGGAAAGTCTCGATATCCGTGATTTTCTCACCAGTACCCGTAAATTTAATCGGCTTACCAGTAATCTCACGAATAGAAAGAGCCGCACCACCACGTGTGTCACCATCAATTTTAGTAAGAACGACACCTGTGATATCTAGTTGTTCATTGAACTCCTTGGCAACGTTAGCAGCTTCCTGACCAATCATGCTATCTACAACCAAGAGAATCTCGTTTGGATGAGCAAAATCTTTGATATCATGCAATTCTTGCATGAGAGTTGCGTCAATCTGCAAACGACCAGCCGTATCAATCAAAACATAGTCATTTTTATTGGCACGTGCCTGCTCCAAACCATTTTTGACAATCTCAACCGCTGGTGTCTCTGTTCCCATATCAAAAACTGGAACATTGATTTGTTGTCCCAAAGTTTTCAACTGTTCAATGGCTGCTGGACGATAGATATCCGCAGCAATCATCATTGGACGGGCTTCTTGTTCTTTAATCAGCTTATTAGCCAATTTACCAGCAAAGGTTGTTTTACCAGCCCCTTGGAGACCAACCATCATTATGATAGTTGGAATCTTTGGAGATTTCTCAATTTCAGATGTTTCAGACCCAAGAATATCTGTCAATTCTTCATTAACAATCTTGATGATTTGTTGCGAAGCATCAAGAGTATCAATGATTTCGTGACCTACAGCACGTTCACGAACACGTTTAATGAATGTCTTAACAACTGGTAGGGCTACGTCTGCTTCAAGAAGTGCCAAACGAATCTCTTTAGTAACTTCTTGAACTTCTTTCTCTGAAAGTTTTCCTTTACGTCTTAAATTTTTGAAAACGCCTTGTAAGCGTTCCGTTAAGCTTTCAAAAGCCATATATCATTTCCTCTCTTACTTTCTGCTTGAATCTAATCTCTATTATCAATGCTACTCAGGATTGCAATTTGTTCCTGGAGATAGCTATCGTCTGGGTATTTTCCCATGATATCATCAAAAATTTGTCTACGGACGATGTAATCTGAATACATATGTAATTTCATCTCGTAAGCTTCTAAAATCTTCTCAGTACGCTTGATGTTATCATACACGGCCTGACGACTCACGCCAAATTCCTCGGCAATTTCTGCCAAACTATAATCATCCGCATAATAGAGCTCAATATAGTTCATCTGCTTATCTGTTAACAAGGCTGCATAGAACTCAAACAGGGCATTCATGCGATTGGTTTTTTCAATTTCCATAAGCTCCATTTTACCATAAAATCATGGTGTTAGCACCATTCTTGTGCAGAAAAAAGCAGTGACTTCTAATTGTTCTCCAAATAAAATTCAAAACGGTCGCCAACATAGTAACTTCGTACATATTCGAAAGCCTGACCGTCTTGGAGGAAGGAAATTTGTGTCAGACTCAAGAGAGCATCGCCAGTCTTAACCTTAAGGTGCTTGGCTAAACTACTATTGGCCAAACTAGCTGATATGGTCTGCTGACTTTTCC
>DBFVHV010000347.1:0-3145 GCA_048524165.1 Streptococcus sp. | reverse complement strand
AGAAATCCTTAGTACGCTCTTCCTTGGTATTGTCAAAAACTTCTTGTGGCGTGCCTTCTTCGACAATAACACCGCCATCCATAAAGATGACACGGTCAGCTACCTCATAGGCAAAGCCCATTTCGTGGGTAACGATCGCCATTGTCATCCCTGATTTAGCGAGGTCTTGCATAACTGCAAGAACTTCACCAACCATTTCTGGGTCAAGGGCTGATGTGGGTTCATCAAACAAGAGAACTTCTGGATCCATAGCCAAACCACGTGCAATCGCAATACGTTGTTGCTGACCACCTGATAGACTTGTTGGGTAGGCATCTGCCTTATCTTTCAACCCAACCTTTTCTAAAAGCTCCATAGCCTTAGCTTCAGCATCAGCTTTAGAAATCCCCTTAGTTTTAATCGGTGACAAGGTGATATTTTCCTTAACTGTCATGTTAGGGAAGAGGTTAAATTGTTGGAAAACCATTCCCATTTTTTCACGCATTTTGAAAATGTCGTTATTCTTATCTGTAATATCCACACCTTCAAAAGAAATAACGCCTTTTGTAGGTTTCTCAAGCAAGTTCATTGAGCGTAGGAAGGTTGATTTTCCTGACCCTGAAGGACCAATGATAACCACTACTTCACCTTTTTTAATATCTAAATCAATCCCTTTGAGAACTTCGTTTTTACCAAAATACTTGTGGAGATTTTTAATCTCAATAATTGTTTCTGCCATTATTTACGTCCCTCCCCAAGTCGTTTTTCCATTTGTTTCAAAAGTGCAGTCATAGCCGTTGTCACAATCAGATAATAGAAGGCTGCGAACAAGAGCGGTGTCAAAGTCAAGTAGGTTGTCGTTGCAACAGTTTGTGCACCATTCCACAACTCCATAACCCCGATAGTTTGCAAGAGTGAACTATCCTTGATAATAGTGACAAACTCGTTACCCAAGGCAGGCAAGATATTTTTAATAGCCTGAGGCAAGACCACATAACGCATGGTATTCCATGGACGGATACCAAGTGAGTAAGCTGCTTCAATCTGACCTTTAGGGATAGACTCAATACCTGCACGCACACTCTCAGAAATATAAGCACCACTGTTCAAAGAAAGAACGATAATACCTGGAACGATACGTGACAAATCAAGATTCAAAATCCCAAACTGAACAGTTGGAAGGTTCATGTGGATGAGGTTAAAAGCAATCATAATCTGCACGACCATAGGTGTCCCACGGAAAACCCAAACATAAAGGCTTACCAACCACTCTAATGGTTTGATTCCAGAACGTTTGGCCAATGATACCAAAACACCAAGGATGGTTCCAAAGAAGACCACGCAGACCGAAATCATAATTGTTACTAAGACACCATAGTTAAAGTAAGACCAAAACTGTGGTAGAAATGAAAAATTCATCAAGATACTCCTTACTAATATTCTTCAATATTATATCAGAAGACTGTATAATAATAAAGTATTTTTCTTATAAATGCGATATTTCGGTATAAAAAATAAAAGATTGACATAGCAATCAAAAACTCTACGAAAACTTTTGAAGTGACTCCAACTTTTTTGCAATTAAAAGAAGCATAAACCGAAACTTTCGCCCTGAAAAAATGCCTGAAACTATTGAGTCTCAGGCATTTTGAATTTTTGGACCCTTATCTAAGACTCCAAATTATTTATTAGTAAAGCAAATCGTAGATTTCCATTGCAATCAAGTCGATGCTATCAAATGAGTATGACTCACGAGCTTCAACGTCACGCAATGTGAACACTGGACCATTTTCAGGATCGTTACTAAATGATACTTCAGCAACAACTACTCCTTCACGTTCAAAATTACGTTTCAAATTACCACCATCAGCCGCCATCATTTCCAGACGGTTAATGATTCTCACCAAATGTGATTCCATGTTATTTCTCCTATAAATTGTGTATTTCTTACTTATTTTATCACACTTACGGGAAAAATGGGGGAATTTTAAATATTTTTCAAGGAATTGTACATAATAGCCTTGATAGAATGCATACGATTCTCAGCTTCTTGGAAGATGATTTCACTGTATTTCTGAAATACCTCATCTGTAATTTCTAACTCAGCCAGACCATATTTTTCATAAATTTCTTGTCCAATTTGAGTATTGAGATCATGAAACGCTGGGAGACAATGCATGACGATGACATCTGGATTCTCAACTTTAGCCAGTAAGTCTTCATTAATTTGATAAGGCAATAGTAAATCAATCCTTGATTTAAAATCTACCTCTTCGCCCATAGAAACCCAGACATCTGTATAGAGCATATCCACTCCCTTAACCTCTGAGATATCATCTGTAATGATTAAGTCAGCCCCATTATTATGTTTCTGGGCTAGCTCTACAATATCAGCCTCTGGCTGTAGTATTTCTGGCGCAATAATCTTAACATTAACGCCCAAGATAGCCGATGTCACCAAAAGAGAATTAGCCATATTGTTACGACCATCTCCAACATAGGCGATGGTTAAGCCTTCTAAAGTCCCAAAGCGCTCCTTCAAAGTCATGAAATCCGCAATCATCTGAGTTGGATGCCAAGTATCTGTCAAACCATTCCAAACCGGAACACCAGAGTACTTAGCTAAATCTTCAACATCTTCTTGTTTAAAACCACGGTACTCGATTCCATCAAACATAGATCCAAGGACCTTGGCCGTATCAACAACAGATTCCTTCTTACCCAACTGAATGTCTCCGGCACCAAGGTAGGTTACATTCATTCCTAGATCCTGGCCAGCCACAGTAAAGGCTGAACGGGTTCTTGTCGATGTTTTTTCAAAAATTAAGGCAATATTTAAGCCATCTAAATATTTATGCGAAATTCTATCTTTCTTTAACTGTTTAAATTTTATGGATAAATCAATCAACTCCTCTAGTTCCTGTTTAGTAAAGTCGATTTCTTTCAAAAAGGATTTAGTTTGTGGCATAGGTATCTCTCTTTCATTCTGAATAATATAAAAACATTATATTATATTTATACATATTTAACAAGTGATTTTGTATTAAAATTCAATTTTAGCACTCTTGATTCCTAAGTGCCAAAATAGATGCTTTTTACTTGCAATATAACTACTGCATGCTATAATGGAGTCATAGATTTGACCTTTTTTGACCAAGATATTTTC
>DBFVHV010000346.1:0-3176 GCA_048524165.1 Streptococcus sp. | reverse complement strand
TGAGATAGACAGCTAAAGCTTCTTTGTCTGTCATCCCCTTTTTTTTATAATGCGTCCTCACATACTGGGCCTGTTGACTAGAAATCAGGTAACGTAACTGATGGATTTGTCGCTCTACAAGGCCTTCCTGAGACAAGCTATCACCAGGAAAAGCCAAATCTACCAACCTGGCAACATCCTTCCAGAAAGCATCATGAGGCGCCAAGTCAGGGTCAAAATAGGATAATAAACGCTGAGTTTCCTCTATCTCCCCAGATAGATCCTCTGGCATCTCTATATAAGCCAGCAATGACTTCAGCACCTGCAGTGGCTGGTATTCCTTTTGCCATTCCTTCCATAAGCTAGAAAAGGCTTTTGAGCCTATGAGCATCTCATCTCTCCTCAATAACATAAGTTAGTTTAATCAGTGGTCCCCTTTATGAAGTCCTCTATCTTAGCAACTACCTCTTTGGTCTGATAGTGATAAAGATAATGTGGGGCATCATAAAAAGTCAGTTCGATATTTTTCTGGTCCTTTGCAAATCTGGTCGCATAATTTCGCCACTCCTCCTTGCTAAAACTCGTGCCTTCTCCATTAGAAACCAAAAGTAAGGTGGGGATTTGTGAATTTATCTTAGCATCAACCTTTTTAGCATTTCCCTTAACAGATAGGCTCTCATTTAACATAGCTTGTGACAGTATTTGACGATAAGCTATTCGTTGATAGAGGCGTCGATCACTACTACTTAGATTTTCATTAGGCACATATAAGCGACTCGGTATATACCTTAAAAGACCTAATTGACTTCCCAAACGAGCCATACGTAAAATCTGGGAATGCATTCTCAATTGCGAATAACTCTCTGGTAGAGCCCAATCTAAGCCAATGATAGCTTTTATTTCACTTGGGTATTTTTCTTGCCACAAAAGCGTTTCTAAGGAGGCCATCGAATGAGAAAGGATAATATAAGGACCTGATACATGAGCCTTGGATAGGGCTTGACGTGTCTCAGAAAGAACCTCAGACACATCTCTAGACTTAGAGGTGTCCTCACTATAACCATAGCCAGCTTTCTCTACAACTACTATCTTATACTGCTTAGAAAGCCCATCATACAAGTCTTTAAAATCTAGAATGGGAGAGGCCGTTCCAGCACCAGATAGAAAAACTAAGGTTTGTGGACCATTTCCCTTCACAAAGACGCTCATGTCATGGCCATTAACAGACACCATTTGCCCCATAGGGTTGAGAGAGGCCTTTTCTCTTTGCAAGGCTAATCTATGATAGATAAAGCTAGCCAGTAACAAGACTAGAACTGCTCCCATCAGAAATAAAAGTTTTTTCATAAAAACATGCATGGTTTATCCTACTAAAAAGTCAGTTAGCTTAGCTAACCGACCCTTTTTTTATTCGGCATCTGGGCGTGATTTGCGAGCGATATCAGCAAGGATATTTTCTACAAATTCTGACACAGCTTCTGTATGTGTTTGTTTTTGTCCATAACGACGAACGTTAACAGTTCCGTCTTCCATTTCCTTATCACCAACAATCAATTGATAAGGGATTTTTTGTGTTTGAGACGCACGAATCTTGTATTGCATTTTCTCGTTACGTTCATCCACTTCAACACGGATACCACGGTCACGAAGTTGTTTAGCAACTTCCCAAGCATAATCTGTGTGGGCTTCATTTGAAACTGGGATAACAGTTACTTGTTGAGGTGCCAACCAAGTTGGGAAGGCTCCTTTATAGTTTTCAATAAGAATAGCTGTAAAGCGTTCCATTGTTGAGATAACCCCACGGTGAATCATAACTGGACGGTGTTCTTCTCCATCAGCTCCGATGTATTTAAGGTCAAAACGTTCTGGAAGCAAGAAGTCCAATTGGATTGTAGACAGTGTTTCTTCATTACCAAGGGCAGTCTTCACTTGGATATCAAGTTTTGGACCGTAGAAGGCAGCTTCACCTTCTGCTTCAAAGTAGTCAAGTTCCATGTCATCCATGGCTGATTTCAACATGCTTTGAGCATTTTCCCACATTTCGTCATTGTCAAAGTATTTGTGAGTATCTTTAGGGTCACGGTATGACAAACGGAAACGATAGTCAGTCAAGTTGAAATCTTCGTAAACATCGATAATCAATTGAAGCGTACGTTGGAACTCATCTTTGATTTGTTCAGGTGTTACGAAAGTATGACCATCATTAAGTGACATTTCACGTACACGTTGAAGTCCTGTAAGGGCACCAGATTTTTCATAACGGTGCATCATACCAATTTCAGCGATACGGATAGGCAATTCACGGTAAGAGTGCACATGGTGTTTGTAAACTTCGATGTGGTGAGGACAGTTCATTGGACGAAGGACAAAGGCTTCACCATCTCCCATATCCATTGTTGGGAACATATCTTCACGGTAATGATCCCAGTGACCTGAAGTTTTATAAAGTTCAACTGAGGCAATTGGTGGAGTGTAGACGTGTTGGTAGCCTGCTGCTACTTCCTTGTCCACGATGTAGCGTTCCAAGACACGACGAATTGTCGCACCTTTTGGCAACCAGAATGGAAGACCTTGACCAACCTCTTGAGAAATCATGAACAAATCAAGTTCTTTACCAAGTTTACGGTGGTCACGTTCTTTAGCTTCTTCAAGGCGTTTAAGGTAAGCCTTGAGATCTTTTTTATCGAACCAAGCTGTACCATAAATACGTTGCATCATAGCATTATCGCTATTTCCACGCCAGTAGGCACCTGCAACATTCAAAAGGTGGAAAACTTGGATACGACCAGTTGATGGCACGTGTGGGCCACGGCAAAGGTCAACGTATTCACCTTGACGGTAGATAGTCAAACCACCTTCGTCTTCTGAGTGTTCTTCAATCAATTCCAATTTATATGGGTCATTTTTGAAGATTTCACGCGCCTCGTCTTTTGTCACTTCTTCACGGATTGATGGGAAGTTTTCTTTAACGATTTTCTTCATTTCTTCTTCGATACGAGGAAGATCTTCGTTAGAAATTTGACCAGCTTGGTTGTCTGTATCGTAGTAGAAACCATCTTCGATAGCTGGACCAACACCTAAGTGGATGTCTGGGAAGAGGCGACGAGCTGCTTGTGCAAACAAGTGAGCCGCTGAGTGACGCAAAATTGGAAGGGCATCTTCGTGATCAGGTGTCACGATTTCGATGCTTCCATCTT
>DBFVHV010000345.1:0-2844 GCA_048524165.1 Streptococcus sp. | reverse complement strand
AACATGTTCAGACAAATACCAATCAGGACCAGTGCTGTCGTAACCTTGATAGAAATATTCTTTAAGATATTAGCCAAGGCTAAGCTGAAAAATAACAAGGCCAAACTCCATAATCTCCAAGGAAATTGAAGATTGGACACCGGGCTTTCCTGCAATAATTGCCAAGGAAAATTTTTCAAGGTTAAAAAGGCTAAAGCAAGAGATATAAAAAGGTAAATTCTAACTTCCCTATCCTTCACAAAACGCTTAGCAAAGGCTAGACTTAACACTAAACCAATAAGATAAAGCAGATTAACTGATGGAGTCCTTAAATCACTCTTTACACTAAGCTCCCAGATATCTGACAAACTCAAAGCCGTTTTGGCTAGAAAAGGCTTAAATGTCGTCCGCAAAGTCACATACCGGAATTGCTCTATCATGGGCACAAAATAGGCCAGAGACATTCCCAAAGTTACTAGAGTAGCCTTAATAAACCCCAGTAAACGCTCCTTCTTAGAGTCCCAAATCCAAAAACTGGTTACCACTGCTAAAAAAATCATAACAGAGGCTAAGACGACCGACAAAACATGGGAATAGACAAGACCAAGCATCCCAAGGGTCAGGACCCACCATTTTTTGTAATCTCCAAAGGTTATCAAACGCACGCCTACAAAAACTAGGGGCAGAAAAATCATAGCCAGCGTTTCGCCAACCGCTGCCCTATAGTAGGAATTATGCAAGAAGTAACCCGAAAAGAGATAGAAGGTAGAAAATACCAGCACCTGCTTATCAGAATACCTCAATAAACGTAAACCATAAAAACTAATCAAGCAAGTTGCACATCTGACTAATATCTGAAAAGTCATCCAAGCTACAAAAATAGATTGCGTCAGCTTATATACTAAGAAGATAGGATAATGGGTCAACCAAGGATAAAAAATATTGATTAACTGGCCAGTGCCTCCATTGGTTGTAAAATTGATAGGACTCTTCCAAATGTTATCTAGAGACAAAAGACGGTTAATATGAAAAACCACATCATCACCATAAAGCTTATCTCTAAAAAAGAACATTGGCAATATTGATACGAAACTTATCAAAAAACTCAGCGCAAGGACTGACCAATTACTACAGTTCTTCTCTCTTTCCCCCAAGGGACTTTGTTTAACAGTCACAATTCTTCCTCTCATATTAAGTCATAAAAATCAGCTATAGAAAGAGATTCTTTGCTTCCTCATTATACCAAAAATCCAGCAGGAAATTCCTTACCTCTTCAAAAGCCCACATCTGTGATATTCATAAGGGCCATCTACTACAGATTGATCCACCTGCCGTACCTTTTCAAACAAAAAAAGAAACCCGCAGGCTTCTTTTCTTAATTTATTGAGAGGCAATTAGTAATAGTCTATTAATTAAACAATACCTTGAGCTGACATTGCATCTGCAACTTTAAGGAATCCAGCAATGTTGGCACCCACAACAAGGTTACCTTCTTGACCAAATTCTTTAGCAGCAGCTGCAGCATTTTCGTAGATACCTTTCATGATATCGTAGAGTTTAGCATCAACTTCTTCGAATGTCCATGAAGTACGTCCGCTATTTTGTGCCATTTCAAGAGCTGATACAGCAACACCACCAGCGTTAGCAGCTTTGGCAGGACCAAATGATACACCAGCTTTAAGGAAGACATCAATAGCTCCCAAAGTTGAAGGCATGTTAGCACCTTCTGAAACAGCAAGAACGCCATTGGCTACAAGTGTTTCTGCATCTGTTTCATCCAATTCGTTTTGTGTTGCACATGGGAAAGCCAAGTCAGCTTTGATAGACCAAACTGTCTTTTCACCACCAGCAGGTGTGAAAGTTGCATTTGGACGAGCTTCTGCATATTTCACGATACGTTCACGTTTAACTTCTTTGATTTCTTTCAACAAATCAACGTCGATTCCATCTGGATCATAAACAAAACCAGATGAATCAGAACATGTCACAGCTTTAGCACCTAGACTTTGCAATTTTTCAATAGCGTAAATCGCAACGTTACCTGCACCTGAAACAACTGCTGTTTTACCGTTAAAGTTTTCTCCACGTGCATTAAGCATTTGTTCTGCAAAGTAAACAGCACCGTAACCAGTTGCTTCTGTACGAGCAAGTGATCCACCCCAGTTCAAACCTTTACCAGTAAGAACACCTGTGTATTCGTTACGAAGACGTTTGTATTGGCCATAGAGGTAACCAATTTCACGTCCGCCAACACCGATATCACCTGCAGGTACGTCTGTATCTGCGCCGATGTGTTTGCTCAACTCAGTCATGAAGCTTTGGCAGAAACGCATGATTTCGTTGTCTGATTTACCTTTAGGATCGAAGTTTGATCCACCTTTACCACCACCGATTGGTTGACCAGTCAATGAGTTTTTAAAGATTTGTTCGAAACCAAGGAATTTAATGATTGATTGGTTTACTGATGGGTGGAAACGAAGACCACCTTTGTAAGGGCCAATAGCTGATGAGAATTGTACACGGAAACCACGATTTACTTGTACTTGTCCTTTATCATCAACCCATGGTACACGGAATGAAACGATACGTTCTGGTTCAACCAAACGTTCCAAAAGGTTTTCTTCAATATATTTAGGATATTTATCGAAGACAGGAACAAGTGAATCGAAAACTTCTTCAACTGCTTGAAGGAACTCAGCCTCGTGGCCATTTTGAGCTTTCACTTTTTCAAAAACGCTAGCAACATACTCTTTACCTGTTGTCATATCAATATTTCCTTTCAAATAATTACCTTAGTAATTTAATTACATGAATAGTATAAATTTTCAGAATCTTCTTGTCAAGTATTTTTTGTTATTTTTTTGA
>DBFVHV010000344.1:0-1577 GCA_048524165.1 Streptococcus sp. | reverse complement strand
TGTGGAAGAGTATTTCTCTCGTGTGCCTGGTGTGCTTGATGCGGTTTCGGGTTATGCCAATGGTCGTAGTGAGACGACTCGTTATGAGCTCATCGGTCAGACGGGTCACGCTGAGACTGTTCAGGTGACTTATGATGCTGGCAAAGTGTCATTGCGAGAGATTCTGCTACATTTTTTCCGTATCATCAATCCTATAAGCAAAAACAAACAGGGTAATGATGTGGGAACCCAGTACCGTACGGGTGTTTACTATACTGATGTAAATGACCTGCCAATCATCGAGCAAGTTTTCCAAGAAATGTCTGAGCAATACGGTCAGCCTTTGGCAGTTGAGTTGTTGCCACTTCAGCACTTTATTCCTGCTGAGGATTATCATCAGGATTATCTCAAGAAGAATCCTAATGGCTATTGCCATATTAATGTTAATCAAGCGGTTAATCCTATTATTGATTCAAGTTCTTATCACAAACCAAGTCAGGAGGAGCTTAAAGTAAGTCTGAGCCCAGAAGCTTATGCTGTGACCCAGGAAAATGGAACAGAACGGGCCTTTACAAGTCCCCTTTGGAATCATTTTGAACCAGGGATTTATGTTGATGTAGTGACTGGTGAGCCCCTCTTTTCATCCAAGGACAAGTTTGATTCAGCTTGTGGCTGGCCAAGTTTCTCTCGTCCCATTAGTCCCGAGGTAGCCAACTACAAGGAAGACCATTCTCACAATATGGATCGTATTGAGGTCCGTAGTCGTGTAGGAGATTCTCATCTTGGGCATGTCTTTCCAGATGGGCCAAGTGACAAGGGTGGGTTACGCTATTGTATCAATGGTGTAGCAACGCGATTTGTGCCTAAAGCCGATATGGAAAAAGAAGGCTATGCCTACTTACTTGACCAAGTAGACTGATTAGTCACTAGTTTTAAGAGATCTTTTAGTAAAATCATGTCATAACTAAAGAGGTTGGTGCCCCTTGCAACCTACCTCTTTTACATGTAAAAGAAATTAAGGAAAGCCTTTTAAAGCTAACATAAAATGTCACCTAACCGTTCAGGACAAAAAAGTGACCTTTCATTACATTTTTTTACAATTTTATCCAATTTGTTTTACGTATCAAACCAAAAAGTAGTACACTATAGTAGTGAGAAATCTGACAAGTGTCAAAGTGTTTTTTCCATAGATTTTGCTAGTTTTGGTGTCTGTAAACATTATTGTACTTTGTGTAATAATTAGTCTTCCCAACCTCCCAATTATGATTTTATATGTCTAAACTTACCTAAACATGGCTAGCAAAAGAGTATAAATTTCCATAACGAAATATGACAGCACTTGTTAGATTTTGTGATAAGATTCAGATAGTCCTTAGGACTATTTTATTGTGCTAAATCTTTTTGACGGAGCTTATTATGGAATGGATGAATAAACTAATCATATTAATAGCCATTTGTGTCTTGTGGTTCTGGTCTTTTCTTTTACTTCCTAAAACAGGGGAGAAAGTCGTTTATCTTTATCATTTCCTAGCTCTGTGTGGTTTAGTCATGATTTATTTTGCCCTAATTGACCCAGCTGGTCTCTGTGATACCTTTTT
>DBFVHV010000343.1:0-2772 GCA_048524165.1 Streptococcus sp. | reverse complement strand
TAAACTGCTTTTGTCCTTTCATTATAACATAGTTTAAAATGTCCTTTTCAAGAGGTAAATAAACGATTTCAAATGCGACATGAACTAAAAAAGTCTGCAAAGAATGACATAACATTCTCTTTTAAGAAACGACGCGGATATAACTGAGACTTTATCAAAAAATAAAAGCCAACCTAAGGTCAGCTTTTCATTTATCTTAATGACTATTTTTTGAATGGTTCTTCCACCATGATGAAAGGATAGAACCTGAGATATTGTGCCAAATGCTAAAGATAGTTGATGGGATAGCAGCTTGTGGCACGAAATATTTCATGGCAAGCGTTGCCCCCAAGCTTGAGTCTTGCATACCCACTTCGAAGGTAATGGCTTTTTGTTGAGGCTCTTCCAATCCAAGGAGTTTTGAAAATCCAAAACCAAGGGCATAACCACAAAGATTGTGGAGCATGACAACCGGAATGACAAGAGCTGTCGCTGCTGTGAAAATATTAGCATGGTTGGCAGAAACAACTGCCCCAACAATCAAGAGGATGGCAACCTGTGAAATCAAAGGCATAATCTTAATAACGGCATCGATTTTCTTACCAAAAATAGAGTGGATAAGCACACCCAGAATGATAGGAACAACAACGATACGCAAGGTACTAAGGAAAAGGTTTTGTGCAGGCACACTGACATACTGACCAGCCAAGAAGGACAAGAGTATTGGAATCATGAGAGGTGCCAAAAGAGTTGAAAGGGTTTCGATAGAAACATCCAAGGCGACATCCCCACCTGAAAGAAAGGCCATGACACTAGATGAAGTTCCGCTCGGACAAGAGCCAACTAGGATAACACCTGCTGCTGTTGCACCCTTAAGATGGAAAATCATACAAAGCAACCAAGCCAAACTAGGCATGATGACATAGTGAGCAACAGTCCCAAGGATAACTGGAATTGGACGCTTAGCAATACGCTTGAAATCCTCAGTGGTCAAAGTAAGCCCCATACCAAAGAGAATCAAACCAAGCAAATAAGCTGTATTGGGAATGACCCAACTACTTGTTGCTGGAAGGGCATAGTTAAAGACAGCCCAGAGAATAACAGCTACAGTAAACCATTTGCTGAGCCATTTACTAAAAGATACAAGTGCTTCCATAATGAAACCTTCTTTCTATTTTCACGATATAGTATAGCACTTTCATTTTGAATTTCAATGTGTATTTAGAATTTTCTGAAATTTATTTCAAAAAAATAAACTCTCGCACTTGAATGGCGAGAGCTTAGAGATTGCTATCACACTTAAGCCTTGTCTTCCGACTTCTCTTCAAACTGCTGAGCCCGTTCTTCTCCCCACCACAGTGGTAACAATTCCCCCAGAGTGATGGTCTGACGTGTTTCGTAGTCAACCATAAACTCTAAGTTACGATTATCGGGATGGAGTTCCATTAAAAATTCTCGACAGGCCCCACAAGGCATGCCAGACGGTCCACCATGAGGTCGCTGGTCTCGAAAAGCAATAATACGCTTAACCTTGGTCTGACCAGTTTCTTGATACATATTGAAAAGGGCGGCCCTTTCGGCACATAGGTGGAAAACACCACAAGTTCCTTCCATACAAAAGCCTGTGAAGATTTGTCCATCTTCAGCCTCCACCGCAGCCACGACATGCTTAGCATAGACAAAGTCTGAGACTTCCTGTGGCTGATACAAGGCTTGAGCCTGTTCATACATTCTCTGCCAAATATCCATTATTTCTCCCTTAACCTCAATCACTTTCTCTATGAGACTTGATAAAGAGTGCAAGCCCTGTTGCTACTGCAGTATAAGCCAAAATAAACGGGACTGATTTCCATGAAAATTTCCCATTGATAGCAAAATTAACGACCAACTCATTGACATGATAGACAGGTGTCCACTCAGAGATGCCCTGAACCCACTTTGGAAACATGGAAACAGGCATCCACGAACCACCAAGTATAGCTAAGCCAAGGTAAATGATATTAGCTACAATGGACATGATTTGTTGGGATTTAATCTGAGCAATAAGTAAACCAAATGCTAGGAAGACTAGACTTGAAAGAAGTAGGAGAATACCTGAACCAATCCAAATCGAAAGCGGCATCTCGACATTTCGGAAATAGGCACCTACACAAAAGGTCACAATGATAGCAACAATAAAGTTTAGAAGCACACGAAAGATTTTAGAAAGATAATAAGCTCCGATACTAATCTTTGAGTGCTCGATATAGGTCAGCCAATGTTCCGTTTGGTCCTCTTGCAACATATAGGGAAAGGTAAACAAACCAAAACTAGACATGGAAAAGCCAGTCATGGTTAACATATAAGACAGCAAAAAATCTTTTTGGGCTTCTGGAGTAGGCGCTGAGAAGATACTTGAAAAAAGGAGGAAAAATCCGACGGGTAGCCCGATTCCCATGATAAAGACTGGCCAGCTACGCCATGTTTTTATCCATTCTACTTTTAATAATGCTTTCATGACTTGCCCTCCCTTGTTGAATCAAACAGACTATCCAAAAGTGTTTTATTTTGAATTTCAATATCAGAGATGCCACAACCCGAACCTTCAAGACTTTGCCATACCTTATCGATATCTTTGGTCATGAAGCTAATGACATCTCTCTTCTCAGTAATCTCATAGATGTCTGGCAGTCCGTGAACAATGCTAACAAAACTACTTGGTAGAGTGACCTGCTTCTCTTTCTCTTCGTGTCGCATCGCGTATGGCGTGGTATCTCTGATAAGTTTCCCTTGATGGAGGACTAAGATACGGTC
>DBFVHV010000342.1:0-5945 GCA_048524165.1 Streptococcus sp. | reverse complement strand
GAAATTGATGGTATTTCTCAAGACAAGGATAAGGGAATCTATTGGATGTTTGATGTCAATGGAAAACTCGGTGAGAAAGCTGCCAACCAACTTAAGGTTCAAGATGGTGATGAAATCAAATTCTATCAAGAAAAGTATAATTAAGATTCTAGACTCTAATTCAGAGTCTTTTTTAATAAAGTTCGGAAATAGGTCTAATAATTTTTCAAAAAAAGTCGGAAAATTGCAAAATAACTGACGATTTACAGAAAAATAGTTTACTTTTGTTTTAAAAGTGATATCATAAAAGGGTACTACATAAAGTAAGGAGAATACGGTTTGGCTTTTAACAAATTGGAAAGCAGTAACAACCAGGAAATCATCTCTGAAGAAGTTGGTATCTTGAAAGAATTGTTGGATGATGCAACACGAGGCATGGCTGGAGAGCAAGGTCTCACAACTATCCAACATTTGGTTGAACTTTATGATGAAGGTGACTATGTGGCCCTTACACAAGCCATTTCAGAAATGACAAATGACGATATGGTCGTTGCATCACGTTATTTCTCTTTGTTACCTCTCTTGATTAATATCTCTGAGGACGTGGATTTGGCTTATGAAGTCAACCACAAAAATAATATTGACGAAACCTACCTTGGTAAGTTGTCTGAGACTTTTGATGTTGTCGCTGAAAGTGATAATGCACGTGACATTCTTGAAAATGTTAATGTCGTGCCAGTATTGACAGCTCATCCAACTCAGGTTCAACGTAAAACCATGCTTGAATTGACTAACCATATTCACGAACTTCTCCGTAAGCATCGTGATGTTAAGGCTGGTCTTATTAACAAGGACAAATGGTATGTGGATTTGCGTCGTTATGTGGAAATTATGATGCAAACCGATATCATTCGTGAGAAGAAACTTAAGGTTAAAAACGAAATCACTAACGTTATGGAGTATTACAACTCCTCATTGATTAAGGCGATTACAAACCTATCGCATGAATTCAAACGTTTAGCGGTTGAAAAAGGTATCGAACTTGATAATCCAACACCTATTACAATGGGAATGTGGATTGGTGGTGACCGTGACGGGAACCCATTTGTAACAGCAGAAACTCTTAAACTTTCTGCGACAGTGCAAAGTGAAGTTATCCTCAATTACTATATTGAAAAAGTTGATAACCTTTACCGTTCATTCTCACTCTCGTCACGTTTGACTGAAGTTTCAGAAACAGTAGCGGAAATGGCGAAACATTCTCCAGATAAATCTGTTTATCGTGAAAATGAACCATACCGTCGTGCTTTCAGTTATATCCAGTCTAAGTTGATTCAAACACTTCTATTCTTTAAAGAAGGAAACTTTAGTAAGGAAAGTGTTGCTAAACATCTCACTGAAAATGTTCGTCTTGGCTCAGCCTCAACAGGCGAAGTGGTAGCTGATTTTGTACAAGAACGTCTCAGCCAAAGTCTTCAAGCTGTCTCACAACAAACTTCCGAGTTTTATGAAACAGCTGAAGCTTTCCATGATGACCTTTTGGCAATCAAAAATTCACTTCTCGAAAATGATGATGCTGTCTTAATTTCCGGTGATTTCGAAGAGCTTCTTCAAGCCGTTGAGGTCTTTGGATTCTACCTTGCAACAATTGATATGCGTCAGGATTCAAGTGTTCATGAAGCTTGTGTGGCAGAGTTGCTTAAATCTGCAAACATTGTTGACAACTATAGTGAATTGACAGAGGTTGAAAAGGTCGCTGTTCTTCTCAAAGAATTGCAAGAAGATCCACGTACCTTATCATCAACAAATGTACCTAAGTCTGAAACACTTGAAAAAGAATTGGCTATCTTCCGTACCGCTCGTCTTTTGAAAGACTATATTGGTGAAGATGTCATCAAGCAACATATCATCTCTCACACTGAGAGCGTCTCAGATATGTTTGAGTTAGCCATCCTTCTTAAAGAAGTTGGTTTAGTTGATTCTGAGCGTGCACGCGTCCAAATCGTTCCACTTTTTGAAACCATCGAAGACTTGGAAAACTCTAATGAAATCATGAAACAATACCTTGGTTATGATATTGTTAAACGATGGATTAAGAACAGTAATAACTACCAAGAAATCATGTTGGGTTACTCAGATTCAAACAAAGATGGTGGTTACTTGTCTTCAGGTTGGACGCTCTACAAGGCTCAAAACGAATTGACCAAGATTGGTGAAGAGCGTGGCATTAAAATTACCTTCTTCCATGGCCGTGGTGGTACTGTTGGTCGTGGTGGTGGACCATCTTATGATGCTATTACTTCTCAACCTTTTGGTACTATTAAAGACCGTATCCGTTTGACGGAGCAAGGTGAGGTTATCGGTAATAAATACGGCAATAAGGATGCGGCTTACTACAATCTTGAAATGCTAGTTTCAGCTGCGCTTGACCGCATGGTAACACGTCAAATTGCTGATCCTGATGAATTGGTTGAGTTCCGTGAAATTATGGATGGTATTGTTCAAGATTCTAATGGCATTTATCGAGATCTTGTCTTTGGAAATGAACATTTCTATGATTACTTCTTTGAAGCAAGTCCAATTAAGGAAGTATCAAGTTTAAATATTGGTTCTCGTCCAGCAGCTCGTAAGACTATTACTGAGATTTCAGGGCTTCGTGCCATTCCTTGGGTATTCTCATGGTCACAAAACCGAATCATGTTCCCAGGTTGGTATGGTGTGGGTTCTGCCTTTAATCACTATATTGAAGCTGAAGAAGGAAACCTTGAAAAATTGCAACACATGTTTGAAACATGGCCATTCTTCCGTTCACTTTTGTCTAACGTGGATATGGTGCTTTCAAAATCAGATATGAATATCGCCTTCCGCTATGCACAATTGGCAGAGAGTGAAGAAGTTCGCAGTGTCTTTAACATCATTTTGGATGAGTGGCAACTGACTAAGAATGTCATTCTTACGATTGAAAAACATGACGGCTTCCTTGACGAAAGCCCGTCTCTTAAAGCAAGTTTGGATTTCCGCTTGCCATACTTCAACGTCTTGAACTACATCCAAATTGAATTGATTAAACGTCTTCGTAACAATGATTTGACTGATGACGAAATTAGTCTTATTCATATTACTATCAACGGTATTGCAACAGGGCTTCGTAACTCTGGTTAATAAAGTAAAGTTCATCGCTTCGGTGGTGAGCTTTTTGTTATAATGAAAATTCTGATATAATATAACTATGATTGCTATGGAAACGATTGAAAAGCTGACCAGAGAAAAACTCCCCACCATAACTGTCTTGGCTGGCGAGGATTTAGGGCAGTATAGTCAAGTTAAAGAAAAATTTTTAAAACAAATTGGTTTTGATCCAAGTGACTTGACCTATTCCTATTTTGATATGTCTGAGACTGATTATCAAGATGCTGAACTCGATTTGGAAAGTATGCCTTTTTTTGCAGATGAAAAGGTGGTTATTTTTGATCATTTCGCAGATATTACTACTGCTAAAAAGTCTTATCTGGATGAAAAAGCATTGAAACGTCTTGAAACTTATCTTCAATCACCTGTAGAAACAACACGTCTTGTCTTAATGGCTTCTGGAAAGCTCGATGGGAAGCGTCGGTTGGTTAAACTCCTAAAACGTGATGCTTTGGTGCTTGAAGCTAACCCTTTAAAGGATGCAGAGCTTAGAACTTATTTTCAAAAACAGGCACATCAGGAGGGGCTCATTTTTGATAAAGGGGTATTTGAGGAACTCTTAATCAAGTCAGGTTTTGATTTTTCAGATATTCAGAAGAATCTAGCATTTTTAAAAGGCTATAAAACTGAAGGGAATATCTCATCACAGGACATTGCGGAGGCTATTCCTAAAAGTTTACAAGATAACATTTTTGATATGACTCAACTTCTTTTGCGAGGACAGATTCAGGATGTTCGTGAATTGGTTCATGATTTACGATTGCAAGGAGAAGATGAGATTAAGTTGATTGCTGTTATGTTGGGACAATTCCGTACCTATCTGCAAGTCAAATTGCTATCTGCTCAAGGCAAAAGTGAGCAACAAATTGTTTCAAGTCTTTCAGACTACCTAGGTCGCAAAGTTAATCCATTTCAGGTTCGCTATGCTATAAGAGATAGCCGTCCTTTATCAGTCGCATTTTTAAAGACAACGATTAAGATTCTGGTTGAGACAGACTACCAGATAAAAACAGGAACTTTAGATAAAGATTATTTATTTGATTTAGCACTTTTAAAAATAGTGTCAAACCGCTAAAAAATGGAGAATTCCATGATTTTGTAAGCAAAATTTTTGAAAGCTCTATCACTTTACGGTAAAATGAAGAAAAAAATGAAAAGAGGACCTTTACTATGGCAATTATTCTTCCAGACCTTCCTTACGCTTACGATGCTTTGGAACCATACATTGATGCTGAAACAATGACTCTTCACCACGACAAACACCATGCAACTTATGTGGCAAATGCTAACGCTGCTCTTGAAAAACACCCTGAAATTGGTGAAGATCTTGAAGCACTTTTGGCTGACGTGGAACAAATTCCAGCTGATATTCGTCAAGCACTTATTAACAATGGTGGTGGACACTTAAACCATGCTCTTTTCTGGGAACTCTTGTCACCAGAAAAACAAGAGCCAACTGCAGAAGTGGCAGCAGCTATTAACGAAGCTTTCGGATCTTTCGAAGCCTTCCAAGACGCTTTTACTGCGGCAGCAACAACTCGTTTTGGTTCAGGTTGGGCATGGCTTGTGGTTAATGCAGAAGGTAAACTTGAAGTTGTTTCAACTGCCAACCAAGATACACCTATCTCAGACGGTAAAAAACCAATCTTGGCACTTGATGTTTGGGAACATGCTTACTACCTAAACTACCGTAATGTACGTCCAAACTACATCAAAGCCTTCTTTGAAATCATTAACTGGAATAAAGTTGCTGAGCTTTACGCAGCAGCTAAATAAGTCTAGAATCATCCTCAGTCTTGAGGGTGATTTTTTGTAATATGGCTGTAAAATCTCCTTGCTTTTTAGGGCGTTATAGCTTAAACTATTATTGTTATGAAAAAAAAGAAAAAACATTCAAGTAAAAAGTATAGTGGAAGCCGCCGAAAAACTAAAGATAAGAAGAAAGATTCGGTAAAACAAGACGTTAAAAAAGACAGTAAAGATAGTAAAAAGGATGTCAAAAGAAGCGCCAAGAAGGATAACAAAAAAGATAAGAAAAAGGCTTCTAAAAAGTCAGTAGAGAAGAAACCAGTTGAGGCAACATCAGTACCAGCTGGACACAAGGAAAAAGAAGAAAAAACTGAAACCTTATCACTTAGAAGTAAACGCTCTAAAAAATCTAGAGCAAAATCATCCCGTGATGATAAAAAAGCTTATCTTATTTTAGCTATTCTAGGTGCAGTGGTTATTCTTGTATTCGTTGCTATGCTTGCCTTAGCAGGACGAGGAAAACAGGCTGGTCACACTGGAAACCTTGGGAACATTTTTGGTTCTAACTCTAAGATAACTAAAAAAGAGGACAAGAAAAAAGAGGAAAAGGTAACTCCAACTAACAAGTCAGCTGAAGCTAAACAAGCAGTCATGGAAGCAGATGCAGATACGATGAATGCTAATGGATTGTATTATGATTATGCTAACATGACATTGAACCAAGTGGTTGAAGCCTTTTTGGCTGATCAGGGTATCGAGTCTAGCCAAATCGCCTTCTCATATAAAAATACCAAGACAAATGAGAAGTTCTCTATGAATGATACTCAGCCAATGACTGCAGGATCGACCTACAAATTGCCACTAAACATGCTTGTTATGGATGAGGTTAATAAAGGAAAGCTTTCTTTAACTGAACGTTTTGATATTACTAATACTGAGTATGAATACCAAGGTGAACATGATAATTATGTTGCTGCTTTCGGTGGTTCAATGACTATTCCAGAGATGCAAGAATATTCTCTTGTATA
>DBFVHV010000341.1:0-1615 GCA_048524165.1 Streptococcus sp. | reverse complement strand
ATCATCGAAACTTCAATCTTATCTAAATTTTTATTAAAACGTTGTGTTAAATCCATCACTGTCACCTCTTTGCAATTATGCCTTACATTATATCAAAAACTCAAACGCATTTAAACACCAGTCAAAACCACCCGTGAGAATGATATGCCCCCTGTCAAGTAGACAGGTTAAATATCTAAAAAAGTGTCTGTTTTTTTATGCAGACCACTTAGACTTGTACTTTTCAATTTTGTTATTCTTAGCGATTGGATATGACAAAGGATGTTCTGATGTTAAGGCAGCGTTTCTTACTGCCAAAGGCGTTTTACAGTCGTATCTGCTTTGTGGTCGTTCATGACTATAAAATCGGATATAGTCTTTGATGGCATATCGGAGGGAGGCCTCATCTGAAATCTCATACATCTGATACATTTCCGATTTTATAATTCCCCAAAAACCTTCTATTGGTCCGTTATCAATACAATGGCCTACTCTTGACATGGATTGAATCATATCAGTATCTTTCAGCTTTTTTTGAAAGTTCTTATTGGTATATTGAAACCCTCTATCGCTGTGAAGTATAGGCTTCGCTGCGGGATTTTTTTTAATGGCTTTGTCAAATGTTTTGAAGACTAGCCGATTGTCATTTCGACCACTTATGACAAAAGCAATAGGATAGCGGTCATATAAATCAAGTATGGCACTAAGATAGAGTTTCTTATGAGAGTTAGGAATCTTAAACTCTGTAACATCTGTTACCCATTTTTTGTTCGAAGCAGTTGTATAGAAGTTTCTTGCCAACTTATTTTCTGCAGTTTCTTCAGGTCTAACAGTCTTGTATTTTTTCTTACGGATAACGGCGTGAATATCGAGCTTTTTCATAATTCGGTGAATTCTCTTTTTTGAATAGTTCGTATGATTGAAATGATTGATCCAATCGGTCATTCTTCGGTATCCCAAGATATGTGAAAAACGTTCGTCATATTCTTTAATTAACTCCGCAATTTCGTTGTTTAATTGTTCTTGTTCTGGAACTATTCTATGTTTCCATTTATAAAATGCAGACCTCGTAATGCCGAGCTGATGACACATCCAGCTAATGCTCCACCCTTTATTGGTGTTGAAGTCTTCAATCGCTAAGTATTTTGATTCGTGGCGCTGTTTGCCTAGCCTCACATCCTTCCGAATTCTTTCACTTTTTTTAAGAGTTCAACAGCCATATCCTTTTCTTCTAACTGACATTTTAAGCGCACATTTTCTCTTCGTAAACGTTCTAATTCATCAACCTCATCATCTAGTTTGTGATGACCCCTTTTGTCAACTAAACCTTCTTCACCATCACTATCATACTTTTTCACCCACGAATACACTTGGCTATAAGAAACATCATAAAGTGACGCCTTTTCCTTATAATTGCGATTGTGTTCAATACAATAGTTGACAATCTCTTTGCGTTCATCAATAGTGGTTTTACGTCTTGCTTTTGCCATATAGACCTCCCGTTTTGGATTGTAATCCTTAAGTTCTATATTGGCATTATACATCCTAATCCACTTTCTTAAAAGTCCTGAAGAAATATCATACTGATGACCTAAATCAATAGATGAAGGCTCACCACTAATACATTTTTCTACAA
>DBFVHV010000340.1:0-9491 GCA_048524165.1 Streptococcus sp. | reverse complement strand
GGAACTCGTATGGTTAGCTGCAGCGAGGTCGCTAGCACTAGCTTCTCGTGTTTCACTAACAGTTACAGGTTTCTCACTAAGAGTTTCACTAGTCTTATCTTGTGATGAACTTGTTTGTTCGGAGCTTGCAACCGTTTGCTCTTGAAGCGCAACTTCACTAGAAACAGCAGTCACTGAGATGGCACTGGTACTTTCTGCCTGAACAGTAGGTTCAGCTGTCACTTCTTGACTTGAAGAACTAGTGTTTGTCCTTTGGCCCCCACCATCAGACTCACTGGCTTCCTCAAGTACACTCGTAGCTGGCTGTCCCGTAGGCTCTTCAGCTTGTTCTGCATTAGCGTTACTTACACCAAAAACTGCAGATGAAAGTAAGACCGAAGCAACGCCCACCGTAAATTTACGGATGGAGAAACGTTGCCTCGAATCACCGAATAGGTTATTCATGATTCTATCCTCCCATTTTTACAAATCTTAACATTTTTGTAACCCTTTTCAACCAGATTATACACTATTTTCAGAACTTTGCAAGAACATTATTTACCCCTTTGGAGGTTTTGTAAATCTTTCTAAGATATCAATAGATAGTGAAATCTGTAAAACCTTATATTATAAGCTTTATGCCAAGTGCTCTCATTTAATATTGTTTCACTTTCTCATTGTTTTATCATAATTTTAATTCTGATTCTATTTTAAAAATGCCGAAATTCAGGCTATTTCTTCCAAACATTAGAAGATTATCTGACTTTAAAGAAGAAAAAACTGCCATTCTCTTAAGAATGACAGTTAGCTTTTAAATTTATTAAGAAGGCGAAGCTTAACACTCATTTATACTACTTAAGCAAGTTCTTTGAGAAACTCCACTAAGATAGCAGCTGATTGTTTCCCCGCCTGAATAATGAATTCGTCAAAGGTAATATTAGCGTCATGGGCTGCTGTATCACTCATAGCACGGACAACGATGACAGGTTTCTTGACACTGTGTGCAGCTTGAGCAATGGCTGCTCCTTCCATTTCTACGGCTAAGACTTCTGGAAAGTGCCCTTTAATAGCATCAATCTTATCCTGACCTGCAATAAAGCTATCACCAGTCGCGATAAGACCAATTTTAGAGTCGATAGAGGCTTGAGCCAAGACCTTTTCAAAAGTATATACAAAGCTAGGGTCACTTTCAAAGTAAAGCGGCTGCATAGACATTTGACCATAATCATAGCCAAAGGCTGTCAAATCAACATCATGGTAGGCTAATTTTGATGCCACAACCACGTCCCCAATCTTAAGTCCAGACGCTACAGCTCCTGCAGAACCAGTGTTAATTAGGGCATCAACGCCAAAGTGGTCTGCCAGAACAGCCACAGACATGGCTGACATGACCTTCCCTACACCTGATTGCACCAAAACAACATCATGTTTGCCCAATCGTCCTGTATAGTAGGTGTTACCTAAAACAATTTCTTCAAGCTTATTTTCCAATTGCTCCACTAGAAGCACTAATTCCTGCTCCATGGCAGCGATAATTCCGATTTTCATATAGTTCCTTTTTAACTTGTAATTTTATCAGAGATAAGCAGATACATCTATCCAACTCACAGAATTTTTAGAAATAAAAGACAGCAATGAAGAGAATAATCAAGAGGACGACAACCCAAAAGAGGATGCGATTAAGTTTGTGCTGAAATTGATTGCGTTTAGCATTCTCAATCCGACGGCTCTTGTATGCAGAGGGCTGATAATTAGCCTCATAGTCCTCATCATAGAACTCTTCCTCATAGTCCTGATAATAAGAATGATCCTCTAAGTCAATTTCCCCACGCTTGGCCTGCTCAATGACATCGTCAGTCAAAAGTGGCTTACTCATAACTTATTTTCCTCCAAAATGAAGTGCATAGTACTGGAGAGCAATGATGGTTTTAGCATCCTGAATAGCGCCTGAAGCTACGAGTTCCATACACTCCTCATAAGTCAACTCATAGATTTCAAGAAACTCATCTTCGTCAAGTGGTCGTGGATTTGCAACAGGCTTGAGATTTGTAGCCACATAGAGCTTAATTTTTTCATTACAGAAACCAATGGCTGTGTAAAACTCATGAATCAATTTAAGGTCACCCTTATACTGAGTCTCCTCTTCAAGTTCACGCGCTGCTGCAGCCATCTCTTCACCAGCCTCACCAACTTCCAGTTTACCCGCAGGAATCTCGTAAGAAACTGCCTCAATAGCCTTGCGATATTGCTTGACGATAATGATTTTTCCTTCTGGGGTAACCGCTAAAACAGCTACTGCTCCCTTGTGAAAGATGAGTTCACGACCAGCTGTCTTACCATCTGGCAAGAGGACTTCGTCTACTGCAACTTCAAAAATATGTCCCTTAAATTTTGACTCACGTTTAAGTGTTTTTTCTTCAAACTCCATGACTTGACTCCTTTTACTTCTGACCTCATTCTAAGCTGGTTTTATAAGAACAACCAAGCTCAGATAGCCTTAAGCCTACTTTTGTTGGCTTGGGTGATGAGGCTTCTTAGTAGCGTAACCTTCTTTATTGACCTGACGGCCACGTCCAATGGCTACGCTGTCAGCTGGCACATCATCTGTGATGGTTGAACCAGCCGCTGTGAGGGCGTTAGCCCCAATTTCAAGCGGTGCAATCAAGGTTGAATTGCTTCCGATAAAGACGTTGTTAGCAATTTGGGTCTTGAATTTATGTTGACCATCATAGTTAACGGTAATTGTTCCAGCACCAAAGTTAACGTCAGAACCAACTTCCGCATTACCAATGTAGGTCAAGTGACCAGCCTTAGTATTTTCACCGATAGTAGAACCCTTAACCTCGACGAAGTTACCGATATGAACGCCTTCTTTGAGAAGTGAATCCGGACGAACATGGGCAAATGGTCCCACTGTAACACCTTTTTCAAGCACTGAATGCTCAATCATAGAGTTAGTGATAACAGTATTGGCACCAATCGTTGAATCAACAATATAAGTCCCATTGGTCAGCACTGACTCTGCACCGACTTTAGTTTGCCCTTTAAGCGTAACATTGGCTTCAATGACAACGTCTGGCTCAATTTCCACATCCACATCGATATAAGTAGCGTTTGGATTTTGGAAAGTAACACCATTAACCATGTGAGCTTGGTTGATGCGACGACGCATAACATCTTCTGCCGTAGCCAAGGCAACACGGTCGTTAACCCCGAGACTTTCTTCAAAGTCACGAAGAGTGAAGGCACCTACTTTTTCACCATTCTCACGGAAAATAGAGATGACGTCCGTCAAATAGTATTCCCCTTGAGCATTGTTGGTGTTGATGTTTTTAAGTGCTTCGAAGAGACGTTTATTATCAAAAACGTAAGTCCCTGTATTGATTTCTTTGACCTGTTGTTCGAATTCGTTGGCATCTTTTTGCTCAACAATCTTAGTCACTTCGCCATTTTCGTTACGGATAATACGACCATAACCAAATGGATTGTCTGCAGTTGCAGTCAAGATAGTGGCAACATTTTTGTGATTAACATGGAAATCAATAAGGTTTTTAAGGCTTTCACCAGTAATCAAAGGTGTATCCCCAGCAATAACAAGCGTTTGCCCTTCAAGTCCAGCCAGCTCTTCTTCTGCCATCATTACTGCGTGACCAGTCCCCAACTGCTCAGTTTGCATGGTGAAGGCAGATTGACCATCCAAAACCTCACGAACAAGTTCAGCCTTGTGACCAATAACAGTAACGTTTTTAGCTGGTTCGATAGCTGAAACTGCACGGAAAACATGCTCAAGCATAGTGATGCCTGAAACCTTGTGCAATACTTTTGGAAGATCTGATTTCATGCGAGTTCCTTTACCCGCAGCAAGGATAATAGCGTAATTACTCATTTTCTTTTTCCTTCTTAATATTTTTTTGTGATGATTTCTTTCGTGATGGTCTTAGCCTTGAGCCCCAAATCTCAAGTCCTCAACCTCCCACAGGGATGGCCAATGAAAGAAAGGAGACCTTGGAAAAGAACAGTTTCTCATAAATGAGAAAACATATCTTTCAGAATAACCCTTTTAAAGGCCTCTGATTATCTATAATCGCCCTATTATACCATAAATGAGAAAGTTTTGGCAGAATGGACGGTAATGAAAAAAGAGCTGACGCTCTTTTTCTAAGTATAGTTATCCTATAACCATTCTTTGTATTTCTTAATATAGATATGCTTCACAAAGGTAACACTAAGCATATACAAAGTAATGATGATAAATAAGAGAATGAAATAGAGACCGTTTAGATGGCTGAGTTTTAAGAGACCGGCCAATGGACTGTATGGAAGAGAAGTCACAAAGAAAGCAGCAAATAAGGTTGTCACAACAACTGATAGTGCTGGGTGACTTTGAATAAATGGTAGTTTTGGTGAACGTAACATGTGGATAACCATGGTTTGAGACCACATAGATTCGATAAACCAACCTGTTTGGAAAATAATGATAAAGGCTGCTGCTTCTGATGAATCATGAACATAGCTATGCCCCAAAATCATTGGCACAATGATGAAATAGAGCAAGATATATGTCAAAATATCAAATACGGACGAAATAGGTCCTATCCAAGCCATGAAACGCATGATTGATTTGGCTTCCCAGATATGTGGCTCTTTAAGAAATTCCTTGTCCACATTGTCAAATGGAAGGGCGATACAAGAGATATCATAGACAAGATTTAGGACAATCAAATGCACAGGTGCCATTGGTAGGAATGGTAAGAAAATGCTGGCAAAGAGGAGAGAAAAGATATTCCCGAAATTTGAAGAAACGGTCATCTTGATATATTTGGTCATATTAGCATAGACCTTCCGTCCTTCAACCAAACCTTTTTCCAAGACCATTAAATCCTTATCAAGCAAGATAACATCTGCAGTTTCTTTGGCGATATCAACAGCTGTATCCACAGAAATCCCCACATCTGACACCTTCATGGATGGGGCATCGTTGATACCATCACCCATATAGCCTACCTTATGCCCATTTTCCTTAAGGCTTAGGATAATTCGTGCCTTTTGGTCTGGGGATAACTTAGCAAAGACTGTTGTCGTTTCCACAGCCTTAGCCAAATCTTGATCTGACATGGTATCAAGATCACTTCCAAGTAGAATGTGCGTCACATCTAGACCAACTTTTTCACAGACAGCCTGTGTCACCTTATCATTGTCTCCAGTCAAAATTTTTGTGGTCACACCATATTCCGCCAAAGCCTTGATAGCAGGTGCTGCTGATGGTTTTGGTGGGTCAAGGAAGGCAAGATATCCCGTCAAAATCATATCACTTTCATCTTCGACACTAAAGACGTCATTTTCATTAAGCTGTGATTTGTAGCTAACACCGAGAACACGCAAACCTTGTTCATTCAACTGTGCGACTTCCGCGAGAACTTCCTCACGAACATCGTCTGTTAATGAGATAATGTCACCCTTGTATTCCACATAGTTAGAAACTGAGAGCATTTCTTCAAGGGCACCTTTTGTCACCATGCTAACAAATCCATCAGTGTCTTGAACAATGACACTCATGCGACGACGTTCAAAATCAAAAGGTAGCTCATCAATCTTGTGGAAGGTCTGGTCAAGGTCACGAACGATGTCATGTTTCTTAGCTTCTCTTTCAGTTCGGCTAATAATGGCACGGTCCATAAGATTTTTTAAGCCAGTTTGGAAATAAGAATTAAGATAGGCTCTCCGAAGTACTGATAGGTCAAGGTCACCATGGATATCAAGAGGGTACTCAAGAACGATTTCATCCTGAGTCAGGGTTCCTGTCTTATCCGTACAAAGGATGTCGATAGCCCCTAGGTCTTGAATAGCATTAAGCTTTTTGATGACCACCTTTTCCTTGGCCATAATGATAGAACCCTTGGCAAGACTGGCTGTGATAATCATCGGCAACATTTCTGGGGTCAAACCGACTCCCACACTAAGGGCAAAGACGCCGGCTTCAAGCCAGTCCCCATCTGTTAAACCGTTAATCACAAAAACAACAGGAACCATAACCAACATGAGTCGAATCAAGAGCCAAGAAATGGAATTCATCTCACGTTCAAATGAAGTTGGTTCGTCATAAGTATTGATGGTCTGCTCAATTGCTCCCATCATGGTTTCATCACCAACAACTAAAACCAAGGCTGTTGCACGACCAGAGATAACATTAGTTCCCATGAAAGCAAGGCTCTCACTTTCAAGCAGGCTCTCTAGATTTTGACCATCTGCTTTAGCCAGACAAGCTTTTTCCACAGCATCGCTTTCACCTGTCAAGCCAGACTGTTGAACAAAGAAATCACGAGAATCTAGTAAGACCACATCAGCCGGAATCATATCTCCCGCACTTAGTTTGACCACATCTCCAACCACAATTTCATCAATTGGGATTTCTTGCTCACTGCCATCTCGAAGTACTGTTGCTGTATTGACAATCATGCGAGACAAATTACTGGCAGCCTTGTCGCTACGAAGTTCTTGAATAAAACGGATACCACCAGATATCAAAACTAGAGTGACAATGATGATAGAAGTCGTTGGGTCTTCTTCACCCGGTTTAGCAAGCCAGACATTGGTGATAAAGGAAACCAGAGCAATGACTAAGAGAATAACAGTAAAGGGATTGATGATAGATTCATAAATCTTTTTGATGATAGAATCCTCTTGTCCTTTGGTTATGACATTTTCCCCATAAAGGTCACGGTTTTCTTCTACTTGGTCTTCCTTCAAGCCATCCAAATGAGTCTTGTAGCGAGTAAGGGTTGTTTCAAGTGGCTCTTGAAGAGCAGCAATAAGTCTTTCTTTATTTGTTGACATTGGAATCTCCTTATTTAATCAGGAGCCAATCACTTATGGAGTCCCTAAGACACTAATCAGCGATTGACTGGTTAGGTGCGGTTCGGGGTGATCGTCGATTAGTCTCATAGGTTTCTCCTTTCATTTTTTTACATAGTGGGTGGACCTCAGACAAAAGAAAAGAGTCCTACCCATATACAGGTAAGACTCTATAAACTCGAGGTTGATTTTTTAATAGATTCTGTCAAAAAATGGACCGTTCAAGCTTTAGCTCCGCAAGGCGATGAAATGAGCTTAGTCTTGACCTTGGCGATCAGGACTGTTGACCAACGAGTAGTGTCTCCACTGCTTTGCGGTAGTCATCCGTATCCTTGTGGTAGCCTCACCTACCGTATTTCACTGAAAATAATACTCCTAAGGCAGTAACTTGTCAAGGGGAAAAGTTACTTTTTGCTTGAGTGGGTAATAAAAAAAGAGCTTCCGCTCTTTTTTGTAAGATACTCTTTTGTAAAATGGATTTTTTTAGACTTTCCTTAAGTGAGTGCGGACGTCAGCGAACTTCTTCGAAGCTCCATGACTAATTTTTGAGCCCCTTCACTTTTTAATTTCTAGGCTCAGGCTAAAACAGTTCCCCAAACTGTTTTACTCTCAAAAATTCCGAGTTCTAGAAATACTTGTATTTCTAGAACTTTTCTCACAGCGGAAAGTCTCGTTAAGTGCTCGCTTTGCTCGCTAGAAACAAGTCAAATCAAGAATGTCATTATTTATCCTTGACCGGTGTTAAAATGATGTCTCCATAATATCATCGCCTAGAGAAATTGTTTTACCATCTTTAAAAATTAAAAAAGAGCACTTGGCTCTTTTCTACTTTCTTTGCTTGATATAAGTCCCTTGTAGCTTACCGTGTAGAATGTAATCAACAGATTTGAGCTCATCAATAGTCCGACAATCAAGGGCACACATGATGAGGCGAAGGTCATCCTTCCAGCCATTGACAATAGCCACAACCTTATCCACAGGATAACGTTCCACCAATTCAAGAACAGTTCGTGATAGTCCTACGCCTTTTGCTCCTAAGACTAGACATTTGACCATATCAAGTGGGTTTCTAACACCACCAGAGGCTAGGATTTCCACATCCTCACGAAGGTCTTGAGCTTGCAAAAGGGTCTGGACGGTGCTTTGTCCCCAGTCATTGAGGTAATCACGGTTACCGCCTCGACTATTTTCAATATAGGCAAAGCTAGTCCCACCACGACCTGAGATATCCACAGTCTTGATGCCCTGAGACATGGCGTAACGAATGGTTTCCACATCCATACCAAAGCCAACCTCCTTAAGCACAAGAGGAACCTCTATTTTCTGTGCATAAGCCGCCACATTTTCCTTCCAAGTGTGGAAAATACGCTCTCCCTCAGGCATGAGAAGCTCCTGCATAAGATTAACATGGAGCTGTAAAAAGACTGGATCCATAGCTTCCACCGTCTTAATCCCCAGGTCAACAGACTTATCAACACCGATATTGGTCGCAAGGTCTAAGTCTGGAAACTCATGACGATAGTCAAAGGATTCTGGTGCCTCTCCTTTTAGAGCAGCACTATAGGAACCCGTCACCATGAGAATACCTGTTCGGCTGGCCACCTCAACTAGTTTTCGATTGACAGCGCCACCTTTGGCAGAACCACCTGTCATGGCATTGATATAAAAAGGAAATTTCCAATCTCGTCCCGCAAAATGTGTGGACAAGTCAATCTGATCTAAATCATAAGTCGGTAGAGACTTGTGGATAAGTTCCATATCGTCAAAACTATTGTAGGGCGACTGGTACTTGAGGGCATAACGGATGTGATCGTCTTTACGATTTGTCATAGGTTATTTCTTTACTTTCTTGCGTGATTATATCTACTAAGCTGACCCTAAATCTCATACAAGAGCTCTATGCCCGCTTGTTGCCAGCGCTCAACTAGATTATCTCGGCTAGCTTGGTCAAAGGCAAAGGCAATACCGCAGTCACCACCTCCAGCTCCAGAGGACTTGGCAATAGCATCAAGTCCTTGTTCAGCTTCTTTAAGTTTTTTCAACTTGTCCACATAAATATCTGGATTCAATGATTCCAGCTGGTCACTGACAGTTTGAAGGCTACTCTTAAGCAAGTTCTTATTTCCTGTTTCCAGTGCCTTGATGGCATCTTGGACGGCAACTTCTGTTTCACTTAAATACTTGCTTGATATGCGAGATTTGGCCATTTTAACCATGTCTTTTGAAATAGCAGCTTGCTTGGTCCACCCCACCAAGAAGCGAGCTTTTAGTACTGACACTACAGGACTGATACGATAACCCCAGTCTATTTCCAAAAGTTCGGATAGGGTCATTTGGTCTATAAGCTCTGCTATTTTTGCACGGTCAAAGGAGCGATAGGAAACCAGATCCTCGTATACGATACAAGCTAAATCTCCCATAGAACCATTGTCTCCTTGCTTGAGGAGGGTGTAGCTAGCTAGCTTAAAGAGACTGTCTTTGGATAAGTCTTTCTGAAGCGCTGCTGCCAAGGCCTTGAGGGTCAATACCACAACTGAACCAGATGAGCCAATACCAAATTTAACCCCATCTCGTTCTAACTTTCCAGTGATTGAAAGGTCCAGAGCGGGCAACTTCTCACCACAATAGGACTCAAAAGTATTCAAAGCCTCTTGAATGAG
>DBFVHV010000339.1:0-3747 GCA_048524165.1 Streptococcus sp. | reverse complement strand
CATCATAAAGAAGGAAGCTGAGACACTATGCCTCAGCTCCCCCCTGTCCTCATAAACCAAAGCTAGACTTTGATTTTAGATTTTATCGCCTTCTTCTTTTTCTTTAGCGATTTGTTCTTTAATTTTACGTTCTTCTTCCTCAGCAGCAAGACGCGCTTGGACAACTTTCAAGCGTGCCAATTCACGTTTAGCTTCTGGATCTGGGTGGATTGTGACATTTCCAGATTCAATTTCTTCAAGGGCTTGAAGCGTAGATTTTACAGCCGAAAATTCTTGAGTAGGTTCAGCACCAGCTGCCAATTCATGGGCACGTTTTGCTTGCAAAATAACCAATGAATATTTTGAAGGCACTTTATCCAAAAGTTTATCAATAGAGGGTTTCAACATCATAATTCTATACCTATTTCTAATTTATTTATCTGATAATTTCTTGTCTGAAATCATATTACGATAGTGACCAATCACACGGTCAACTCGGAAGTGTTCCGCTTCAATAACACGCTTCACACGCTCGGCAGCCAAAGGCACCTCGTCATTGACAATAGCATAATCGTATTCGCTCATGAGAGCAATCTCTTCACGCGCACGTTCAATACGTTGAGCAATAACTTCTTCAGAATCAGTCCCACGGCCAA
This sequence comes from Streptococcus sp., assembly GCA_048524165.1. Lineage (GTDB taxonomy): Bacteria > Bacillota > Bacilli > Lactobacillales > Streptococcaceae > Streptococcus. The sequence continues at coordinate 3,112 of DBFVHV010000339.1, read as the reverse complement.
CTAAACGTTCTTCAAGTTCGTTCAAATCTGGCGGTGTCAAAAAGATAAAGACAGCATCTGGAACCTTTTTCTTAACTTGTAGGGCCCCTTGAACCTCGATTTCAAGGAAAACATCAATCCCCTTATCCAAAGTTTCATTGACATAGGTCAAGGGTGTTCCGTAGTAGTTGCCCACATACTCAGCATATTCCAACATTTGACCATTACGAATAAGCTCTTCAAATTCCTCACGCGAGCGGAAGAAATAATCCTTTCCATCAACTTCACCAGGACGTTGAGCACGCGTGGTCATTGATACTGAGTATTCAAATTTGTGGTCAGGTGTTGAAAAAATCTCCTGACGAACAGTTCCTTTTCCGACACCAGAAGGCCCTGAAAAAACAATTAAAAGTCCACGTTCAGACATGTCTTCTCCTTAAACTAAGATTAAAAATCTTCTTATGACTCACCTTAAAAAGAGAAATAAATCATCTCTTTTTATGGCTTAGGGGTTGTTCAGTGATGAAGTTACAGCTCACTTTTCAAAGCATGCGTATTTCCTTACTATTTTATCAATAATAGCGACTTTTTTCAAGGTGAGGACACCATTAAAAAGAGTGAATCCCTTTTCCTAGTACTCACCCTTTTTAAATATATTTTAAACCAAGCCAGTCAAGAGACCTTGCATGAATTCTTCTGAATGGAACTCACCAATGTCATCAATCTTCTCACCGAAACCAATCAACTTAACTGGAATATCCAACTCTTGGCGAATAGCTAGAACCACACCACCCTTGGCACTACCATCCAACTTGGTTAGAACAAGACCCGTAAGAGGTGTGATTTTTGAAAATTCCTTAGCCTGACTAAGTGCATTTTGACCCGTTGAGGCATCCAAGGCCAAGAGGGTTTCATGGGGTGCTTCTGGCACCACACGCTTGATAATACGGCCGATTTTTTCAAGCTCTGCCATGAGGTTATCTTTGTTTTGTAAACGACCCGCAGTATCGATCATAAGAACATCAACACCTTCAGCAAGGGCCTTCTCCATACCATCAAAAACTACTGAAGCTGGGTCAGCCTTTTCAGCACCAGTCACTACTGGTACATCAACACGACGTCCCCATTCAACCAATTGGGCAACAGCTCCCGCACGGAAGGTGTCAGCAGCAACCAGCATGACTTTTTTGCCTTCTTGTTTGTATTTATGTGCCAACTTACCGATAGATGTCGTCTTACCTACACCGTTAACACCAACGAAAAGCATGACTGTCAAACCATCTTGGAAATTAATCTGCTCCTTGTAAACATCGTCCTTCTCGTAGATATCCACAAGTTTTTCAATAATCAAGCGTTGCAAATCCTCAGTCTTTTTGACATTCTCAAGTCGAGCTTCATAGCGCAAGTCTTCCGTTAATTGTGTCGCAACATTGACACCAACGTCAGAGAGAATCAGCATTTCTTCCAATTCTTCAAAGAACTCCTCATCAACACGACGGAAATTTGCGAAGAATTCATTCAAGCGAGCAGCAAAACCAGTACGCGTCTTCTTAAGCGTACGATTATACTTTTCTTGTTCTGTTTCAGTCTTAGAAGCAGGTACTTCTACAGCTTTTTCCTCAACTTGACGGGTTTGAACCGCTTCAAAAGTGACTGTCTCACCTTTTTCTGCAGCTGCAGCTACTTGAGCCTTCTTAGCATAGTAATCAGCCATGACATCCGCGAAGTGGTTATCCACAGCTACTTGACTATCGACGGATTCTGAAGCTACTTCTGATTCGCTTGAGGCCTGATTATCCACAGAAAGTTCTTCAGCAGGTTCTTCTTCACTCTCATCTGCCACAGCAGAAGCTGTTTCTTCAACAGATTCTGTGAATAAATCTTCTTCTACTTGAGTATCAGTCTCGCTAAACTGTTCTGTTTGATTTTCAGTTGTTAATTCACTTGTTGACAAGTCTTGATTAGCAATAGAATCCGTTTCTGAAATCACCTCTGTAAACTCTTGATTAGCCAGAGTTTCCTCTGACTGGTTTTCCTCTTGTCCAAATAATCGATCAAATAGACCCATCTGGTTCTCCTTATTTCTCTAGAATGTATTTATGGATGGCCTCAGCCACTCCAGATTCTTCATTTGTTTTTGTCGTTACAGCCTTAGCAACAGCCTTAACCTTAGGAACACCATTCGCCATAGCAACACCCAGACCAGCCCACTCTAGCATGGTCAAATCATTTTCTTCATCTCCCATAGCCATGACTTGACTTCTATCAAGAGCAAGATAATCAGTCAAGAGTCTCAAACCTACAGCTTTATGAACACCCTTGGGCATAACCTCTAGGATAATTTCACGAGACTTAAAGACCTCAAACGCTTGGTATAGATGGTCAGGTAGTTTTTCAATTTGGGCATCCAAAAAGGTTTCCTCACAGACCGTAACTACCTTATTATAGACGATATCTTGAGGAATGTCATCAATGCTATCAACATCAACAAAAGTCAAAGTAGGATTAGCCTGACGATAGAGTGAATGATTCCCTTTACTAGGCACCCCATAAACAATGCCATCACTAAGAACATCTATAGGGAGTCCCAGAGGTTCAAAAACAGCATAAATCTGCTTTAAATCATCTCGGGTCATCTCTTTCTTGATTAAGATATCGCCGTTATTACGCTGAACCAAGCCACCATTGAAGGTTACGCTATAGTGCTTGTCATCTAACAAACCCAAATCTTCCAAGACATGATTGATAGCTGGAAGGGGACGACCGGTCGTGATGACCACGTGAACCCCCTTAGCTTCTGCCGCCTTAAGAGCAGCTCTATTTTCAGCGGTCACTTGCTTATCCTTGGTAAAGAGTGTCCCATCCAAATCCAAGGCCAACAATTTAATCTCAGACATCTGAAGCTACCAATCCTTCCATGTAGTCAAAGACTGCACCGTCTTTATGGTGACCAATCAGCTCATCTGCTACTGCCTTAATCTCATCACGCGCATTTTCCGTAGCAACCGCACGTCCTGCAAATGTTAGCATCTCCATATCATTGAGATTATCACCAAAAGCAACGACATCTGAAGCCTGACGCCCCAACTCTTGACAAAGATGGTAAAGCCCAAATCCCTTGTCTACACCTTTA
>DBFVHV010000338.1:0-5601 GCA_048524165.1 Streptococcus sp. | reverse complement strand
CATGCCCATTTATGAATCAAAAAGTGTTAAAAATAAGACAGTAACCTCAGAATAGCTACTGTCTTATCTCTTTTTTTACTTAAAGCCTTGATAGACTTGACAAATGGTAGAAAAGAGCCTTTTATTTGTCAGGTGTGAGAATCATTGGAATAATGATTGGCTCACGTTCTGTTTTTTCATATAGGAATGGTCGTAATGCATTGACGATAGCTCCGTTAACAGATTGAATGCTAGCGTCTTTATTTTTAAGAGCAATACGAATAGCGTTGAATAGAATGCGTTGGCTCTCACGAATAAGATCGCCAGATTCACGCATATAGATAAAGCCACGGCTAAGAATATCTGGACCAGCTAGAATCATCTTAGACTTGAAATCAACAGTTGCGACAGCAAGGACGACACCGTCTTCAGAAAGATCACGACGGTCACGAAGAACGGCCGCTCCGATATCTCCGATACCATTACCATCGACATAGATGTCTTGAGCGTTGAAATGACCTGCACGACGAGCAGAATCTTTTGTTAGGGCTAAGACATCACCATTTTCCATGATAAAGATATTATCTTTTGGAACACCACAATCAACAGCGAGACCTGCGTGGACCTTCTGCATGCGGTATTCACCATGAACAGGCATGAAGAATTTTGGTTTGATCAAGCGAAGCATTAGTTTTTGCTCTTGTTGACCACCGTGACCAGAGGTATGGATATTGTTGATTTTACCGTGGATAACATCTACACCAGCTTCTTGAATGGTATTAATTAAACGGTTAACGCTGGTTGTGTTTCCTGGGATAGGACTAGATGAGAAGATAACGGTGTCACCAGGTTGTAGTGTTACTTGTCGGTGCATCCCATTGGCGATACGTGCAAGGGCCGCCATAGGCTCCCCTTGAGAACCGGTACACATGATAAGAATCTCACTGGCATGATAGTTTTTCATCTCACTAGGGTCAATAATAGTTCCTTTTGGAACTTTAATATAGCCTAGTTCAACACCATTAACAATGGCTTTTTCCATAGAACGTCCAAAGACAACAATCTTACGACCGGTTTTTACAGCAGCCTCAGCAGCTTGTTGAAGACGGAAAATATTAGAGGCAAATGAGGCGAAGATAATACGTCCGTGAATGCCTTCAATGATTTTCATGATGGATTGGCCAACGACCTTCTCAGAATTAGTGAAAGTTGGGACTTCAGCATTGGTTGAGTCAGAGAGGAGGCAAAGGACGCCTTCCTCACCAAGAGCAGCCATACGATGAAGGTCTGCTGGCTCACCTACTGGAGTGAAGTCGAACTTAAAGTCACCGGTACAAACAATCTTACCTTGTGGTGTATGGATGACAATTCCGAGAGGTTCTGGAATTGAGTGAGTTGTGCGGAAGAAGGTTACGCTCATATTTTTGAAAGTAAGCTCTGTATTAGCGTTAATTTCATAGAGTTGTGCATCACGTAGTAGTCCGTGTTCTTCCAATTTTCCTTTGATAAGAGCAAGAGCAAGTGGTCCTGCATAGATTGGGATATTTGCCTGTTTAAGAAGGAAGGGGATACCACCAATATGGTCTTCGTGACCGTGAGTAATGACAAGAGCCTTAACACGGTCAACGTTTTCAACGATGTAAGAATAGTCCGGGATGACATAGTCGATACCGAGAAGATCATCCTCAGGGAATTTAATACCCGCATCGACGATGATGATTTCATCTTGGTATTCAATACCATAGGTATTTTTACCGATTTCTCCCAAACCACCAATCGCATAAACCCCAACTTCTTCAGGTTTTAGATTGATTTTTGATGCCATGGTCTTAGAACTCCGTTACTTCAAAAACGCCTGTTTCTTTTTCGTATTCAAGGGCTTTTTCTGAGAGAAGCTCAATGAATTCGATGTTGTAGGCAGTGTTTTTTTCGATGAGTTGACGAGCTTGGATACGTCCCTCAAGTTCAGTTTCTGCATCGATATCTAGATAGAGTGATTTTGTCTGCTCACGGCGTGGGTTACGCTCTTTAGTTTCTTGGTAAAAAACTTTATAAATCATGGTTTTCCTTTCTTTCCAAAAGGCTCTGCCATTCTATAAAAAAACCGGTCAAGTCAATCTTTTCTCTGATTAACTTGACGTTATGATATTCACTTTTATGAGTAATAGCTAGTAGCCTTGATTCGTATAACAATTACTATTATTGTACCACAAGATAAGGGGTAGATAAAGAAAATGGCGGAAAAAGTTGGGAAATGTTCGTTTTTGGGAAACAACTACTTGTGTTATAATAGAAAAGCATAAAAGGAAACAAGGAAAAAAGATGAAAATATTAGCATTTGATACTTCTAGCACGGCTTTATCAGTAGCCTTGTTGGAAGGTGAGAACTTAGTAGCAGAGGCAACCGTGACAGTGAAAAAGAATCACAGTATTAGTCTGATGCCCACCATTGATTTTTTGGTCGCTCAGGCGAGCTGGCAACCAGCTGATTTAGACCGTATCGTTGTTGCTCAAGGACCCGGATCCTACACAGGACTTCGTGTGGCTGTCGCAACAGCTAAGACGTTAGCATATGCCCTTGACATTGATTTAGTGGGAGTTTCAAGTTTGCAGGCCTTGATGGATCTTTCAGCTGATGGTGTTGTAATTCCTATCATGGATGCCCGTCGTAATAATGTTTACGTCGGATTTTATGAAAATGGCCAAGCTATCGTCCCGGATCTTCATGCTGCCTTTACAGATGTTCTTGAGCAAGCTAAAACTTTTGAAAAGGTAACTTTTGTAGGTGAAGTGGCTAATTTTGTGGAACAGATTAAGGAAAGCCTTCCAGAGGCAACTATCTTGTCAAGTCTTCCGTCAGCCCTGTTAATTGGTCGTTTAGGCTTATCCTTGCCTCCTGTTAATGTGGATGCCTTTGTCCCTCATTACTTGAAGCGAGTTGAAGCGGAGGAAAACTGGCTTAAGACACATGAGGAGACTAACCGTGACAACTACATCAAGCGTGTCTAGATTGAGTAGCCAGGAACAGGCTCAGCTCATTTACCAGATTTTGTCGGATGTTTATGACAAATCTCCGTGGACACTTGAGCAGGTGGTAGCAGACTTGGCTTTGGACACTACTGAATATTTTTATGTCTATAATCAAGAAGAAGTTGTTGGTTTTTTAGCTCTTCAAAATTTAGTTGGTGAGCTTGAAGTTACCAATATTGCGGTTCTAAAAGCTTATCAGGGACGTGGGTATGCCAGTCAGTTGATGAAGTATTTAGAAGAGCGTAGTGAACCCATCTTTCTTGAAGTTAGGGCTTCAAATCAAGTCGCTCAGGCGCTATACAGAAAATTTGGATTTGAAAGTCTGGGAATTCGGAAAAATTATTATCATGAGCCTCAGGAGGATGCAGTTATCATGAGGCGAGAGGAAATCTAATGGCAGATAGATATATTTTGGCGGTGGAGAGCTCGTGTGACGAGACTTCAGTTGCTGTTTTAAAAAATGAGAAAGAACTTTTAAGTAATATTATTGCTAGTCAGGTAGAAAGCCATAAACGATTTGGTGGCGTTGTTCCTGAGGTGGCTAGCCGTCACCATGTGGAAGTAGTGACTCTTTGTATTAAGGATGCTCTATCTGAGGCGGGAATTGTTGCTGAACAATTGGATGCTGTAGCTGTAACCTATGGTCCAGGCTTGGTTGGAGCCCTCTTGGTTGGGATGGCAGCAGCTAAGGCCTTTGCCTGGGCGCACGGTTTGCCTTTGATTCCGGTCAATCATATGGCAGGGCATCTGATGGCGGCGCGTGAGGTTCAAGAGTTGGAGTACCCCCTCCTAGCGCTTTTGGTATCTGGAGGCCACACAGAGTTGGTTTACGTGTCAGAACCAGGAAATTACAAGATTGTTGGTGAGACACGTGATGATGCGGTTGGTGAAGCCTATGATAAGGTGGGACGTGTGATGGGCTTGACCTACCCAGCAGGACGAGAGATTGATGAATTGGCTCATAAGGGGAAAGATGTTCATGATTTCCCACGTGCCATGATTAAGGAAGACCACTTGGAGTTTTCATTTTCAGGCTTGAAGTCAGCCTTCATCAATTTGCACCATAATGCTGAGCAGAAAGGGGAAGTTTTAGTCACAGAAGACCTTTGTGCTTCCTTCCAAGCTGCTGTTTTGGATATTCTCCTAGCTAAGACCAAGAAAGCCTTAGAGCGTTACCCTGTCAAGACACTTGTTGTTGCTGGGGGCGTGGCAGCTAATCAGGGCTTACGTGAACGCCTAGCTCAAGAAATCACAGATGTAGATGTGGTTATTCCGCCTTTGCGTCTTTGTGGTGATAATGCTGGTATGATTGCTTTAGCAGCAGCTATTGAATGTGATAAAAAACATTTTGCTGACTTGGATTTAAATGCTAAACCAAGTCTAGCCTTTGCAGGATTTGAAGAATAAGAAGAACCTCTTACTCGTCTGGTAAGAGGTTCCTTTAGAAAGGAATTGAGTATGTCTGACTTTCGTTCGGGTGTGAAAGTCGCGGTACCGACAGCTCTAGGATATGTGGCTATTGGCCTAGCTTTTGGTGTCGTAGCAGCAGCTTCTGGTCTATCGGCTCTTGAGGTTGCTCTCATGTGTGCTTTGGTCTATGGTGGCTCAGCTCAGTTTGCTATGTGTGCTTTAGTCGTTGCAGGAGCTGGCCTTGGTGAGTTAACCTTGACTGTTTTCTTAGTTAATTTGCGTAACATGTTGATGAGTTTACATGCAACAACGATTTTTACAAAAACAAGTCTCTGGAATCAGCTGGGAATTGGTAGTCTGATTACGGATGAAAGTTATGGTGTCTTATTAGGAGAATATGTACATCATAAAGATATTCCCGCTAACTGGATGCATGGTAATAATATTTTCAGTTATTTGGTTTGGATTGTATCGTCAGTTGTTGGCTGTTTAATTGGCTCAATGATTCCCAATCCTGAGCTTTTTGGTTTGGATTTTGCCTTGATTGCCATGTTTATTGGTTTGTTAAGTAGTCAGTTTGATGCCTTGCTAGGTGAAGGAGCGCGTAAGCTGTTTATGATTCTGTTATCTATTGCTGTGGCATATCTGAGCTTTAGCATCATCTTATCAGAATCTTTGGCCGTTCTAGTGTCTACTTTGATTGGATGTAGCGTGGGGGTGATGTGTGATGGCCGTCAATAGTTTCATTCTTATCGCTATCTTACTAGGATTTGTGGTCAGCTGGGTCCCTCGTGTCCTCCCTTTTATCTTAGTGAAATATAAGGGGTTACCAGATATTGTTGTTCGATTTTTGCACTACCTACCAGTTTCTATTCTCTTTGCTCTGATTCTCTCAAGCCTTATGACTGAGAAAATCGGTCACTTGCCACAGCTTAAGTGGATGGAAATCCTGGCTTCGGTGCCAACGGTAATTGTAGCGTTTAAAAGTAAAAATCTGCTCTATGCAGTAATTGTTGGTATAGTGTCTATGGCCTTGATTCGTTTAGTATTTTAGCTAATGAAAAGACTTGGAAAGTGGCTCATTCAGAGCGACTCCAAGTCTTTTTTTCTTAGTTGTTGTTAAAAAAGGCTGCAATATCGTCTTCGCTGAGACCTATCATTGGGTCGATAGTTGCCCAATTT
>DBFVHV010000337.1:0-6491 GCA_048524165.1 Streptococcus sp. | reverse complement strand
TGGTGTTTCTTTTTGTGCGGTGTGTGATGGGGCCTTCTTCCGTAATCAAGACCTCTTGGTCGTTGGTGGTGGAGACTCTGCTGTTGAAGAAGGGATTTATCTGACACGCTTTGCCAATAGCGTGACCATTGTTCACCGTCGTGACGAATTGCGTGCCCAAAAGGTTCTTCAAGACCGTGCCTTCGCCAATGAAAAGGTCAAGTTTATCTGGGATTCAGTCGTTGAAGAAATCAAGGGTGATGACATCAAGGTTCGCAGTGTTGATATCAAGAATGTCAAAACTGGTGAGGTGACTACCCACGAATTTGGCGGTGTCTTTGTTTATGTGGGACTTGATCCAGTTTCAGATTACTTGACAGGTCTCGACATCACTGACCAAGATGGTTGGGTAATTACAGATGATAAGATGGCGACACGTATTCCTGGTATCTTTGCCATTGGGGATGTCCGCCAGAAAGATCTTCGCCAAATTACCACAGCCGTAGGGGATGGTGCCACAGCCGGTATCGAAGCTTATAACTACGTGACTGCACTTGGTGATAAGTAACGTGAATGGAAACTCGGGAGAATCTCGAGTTTTTTGTGTTTGTATGATGGTCTTCAGTTAGTCTAGATTCCTTTGGGTCAACATCAATGTGTGATTTTTTGGTATAATAGAAAGGTCTTACTAAAAATCAGTAAAAACGAGGTGACCGACTTGCGTGTTGTAGCAGGTGATTTTGGCGGGCGTCCGCTTAAAACGTTAGAAGGCAAAACGACTCGTCCAACAACGGACAAGGTCAAGGGTGCCATTTTCAATATGATTGGTCCTTTCTTTGATGGAGGGCGTGTTTTGGATCTTTTTTCTGGGAGTGGTAGTCTAGCCATTGAGGCTATTAGTCGTGGCATGTCGTCTGCTGTCCTCGTGGAAAAGGATCGTCGAGCACAGGCTGTTATTCAGGAAAATATCAAGATGACCAAGAGTGAGAAGCAGTTCCAGCTTTTGAAGATGGATGCGACGCGTGCATTGACACAATTGACAGGTCAGTTTGACTTGGTGCTTTTAGACCCGCCTTATGCGAAAGAGCAGATTGTGGCCAATATTACTCAGTTAGAGGAGCAAGGGCTCTTGGCTGAAGAGGTGATGTTGGTTTGCGAGACTGATAAGGCTGTGGACTTGCCTGAAGAAATTTCAAACTTTGGGATTTGGAAGCAGAAAACCTATGGTATCAGTAAGGTGACCGTTTACGTCCGTTAGCCTTTGGTAGGGAAGTTTTAGAAAGGAAATGCGATGACCAAGATTGCTATGTTTACGGGGTCTTTTGATCAGATTACAAATGGTCATATGGATATTATTGCCAGAGCCAGCAAACTCTTTGACGAGCTCTATATAGGCCTTTTTTATAATAAAAATAAGCAGGGCTTCTGGGATGTTGCGACTCGCAAGCGTATCTTGGAAGAGGTTGTGGCAGATTTTCCCAATGTCAAGGTTATAACGGCCCACGATAGTCTGGCTGTAGATGTCGCCAGAGATCTTGGGGTGACTTATCTGGTTAGAGGACTTCGCAATGCGACAGATTTTGACTATGAGGCTAATATGGATTATTTCAATAAGGGGCTGGCGCCTGAGCTTGAAACGGTTTATTTGATCGCTAGTCATGAGGTGACACCGGTGTCCTCGAGTCGTGTGCGTGAGTTGATTTATTTTGAGGGGGACATTAGTTCTTATGTTCCTCAAGCAGTTGTTAAGGAAGTGGAGGCCAAGCGTGGCAAACAAGAACGAATCTAAATCACTATTAGGGAAAATTTGGCGTATTAAGTGGTGGTTATTAAGTATTTTTACAGTACTGTTCTTCCTTTTTGCTCTCTTTTTCCCGCTTAATAGTTACTATGTTGAGCTTCCAGGTGGTGCTTTTGATACCAAGGAAGTCTTGACTGTAGATAAGAAAGCTGATGATTCTAAGGGATCCTATGATTTTGTGGCGGTGGCTCAAACCAAGGCGACTTTGGCCCTCATGCTCTATGCTCAGCTTAATGATTTTGCAAAGCTTCAAACAGCTGAAGAGGCAACTGGAAATTACTCTGATGAAGATTTCATGCGTATCAATCAATTCTACATGGAGACTTCCCAAAACCAGGCGATTTATCAGGGCTTGACTCTGGCTGGTAAGGAGGCTAGCTTGGAGTATATGGGTGTTTATGTGCTTCAGGTGGCTGATGATTCTAGTTTCAAGGGTGTCCTTAATATTGCGGATACGGTGACAGCTGTCAATGGCAAGACCTTTGATAATTCTACTGACTTGATTAAATACGTTCAAGGACTTAAGCTGGGTTCAAAGGTCAAGGTCACTTATACGACAGATGACAAAGAAAAGACTGCTATTGGTAAGATTATTAAGATTGCCAATGGCAAAAATGGTATTGGTATCGGCCTAACGGACCATACCGAGGTCAAGAGTCCTGAGAATGTTAAGTTTAAACTGGATGGTGTCGGTGGTCCAAGTGCTGGTCTTATGTTTACCTTGGCTATTTACGATCAGGTGTCTGGTCAAGACCTCAAGGCTGGCCGTAAAATTGCTGGAACAGGCACTATTGAAAAGGATGGAGCTGTCGGTGATATCGGTGGGGCCTACCTCAAGGTGAAATCAGCGGCTGATAGTGGTGCAGATATTTTCTTCGTGCCAAATAATCCAGTAACTAAGGAAATGAAAAAGGCTGACCCGGATGCCAAGACGAATTATCAAGAGGCCAAGGAAGCTGCCAAGAAACTGGGGACTAAGATGAAAATCGTCCCTGTTAAAACAGCTCAAGAAGCCATTGATTACTTGAAAAAGACTAAGTAAGAAGAGAGAGTAGGACAGACAGAAATCCATGATTTTTGTCTGAATCTTGCTCTCTTTTTTAGGCCAAAGTGTTATAATAGTCTTTATGAAAAAACGTTATAGAACAGTCAATGATTACTATCGTGAGATTTTTGGGGAAAAGATTTTCAAACTTCCTATAGATGCGGGCTTTGATTGTCCCAACCGTGATGGAACAGTGGCTCACGGTGGCTGTACCTTTTGTACGGTATCGGGGTCTGGGGACGCTATTGTAGCTCCTGAGGCACCGATTCGTGAGCAGTTTTACCATGAGATTGACTTTATGCACCGCAAGTGGCCAGAAGTTCAGAAATACCTGGTTTATTTTCAAAACTTTACAAATACCCACGCACCACTTGAGGTTATCAAGGACCGTTACGAACAGGCTATCAATGAGCCTGGTGTTGTTGGGATCAATATCGGTACTCGCCCAGACTGTTTGCCAGACGATGTGATTGATTATCTGGCAGAACTCACAGACCGCATGCACGTGACCGTTGAGCTTGGACTGCAGACGACTTATGAAGAAACGTCAGAACTCATTAACCGAGCACATAGTTATGATCTCTATGTGGAGACGGTTAAGCGTGTGCGTGAGCGTGCGCCCAAGGCTGAAATTGTATCGCACCTGATTAATGGTTTGCCAGGGGAAACCCACGAGATGATGGTGGAGAATGTTCGCCGTTGTGTGACGGACAATGACATTCAGGGAATCAAACTCCACCTCCTCCACCTGATGACCAATACGCGTATGCAAAGAGATTACCACGAAGGGCGTCTTAAATTGCTGAGTCAGGAAGAGTATGTGTCTGTCATCTGTGACCAGTTGGAAATCATCCCTAAGGATATCGTCATTCATCGGATTACTGGTGATGCGCCGCGAGATATGCTGATTGGGCCTATGTGGAGTCTCAACAAGTGGGAAGTCCTTAATGCCATTGACAAAGAGATGGAGCGTCGTGACTCATGGCAAGGGTGTAAAGTCGTTAGCAAGAAGGAGGAAAAAGCATGATTAAGCGTCCCATTCATCTGTCTCATGACTTTCTAGCGGAAGTGCTGGACGATGAGAGTATAGCTGTCGATGCGACCATGGGAAACGGTAATGACACCGCCTTTTTGGCTGGTCTTTCCAAGAAGGTCTATGCCTTTGACGTGCAAGAGCAGGCGCTTGAAAAGACCAGTCAACGCTTGTCAGACTTGGGAATTGACAATGCGGAACTCATTTTAGCTGGTCATGAAAATCTGGACCGTTATGTTAGGGAGCCTATTCGAGCAGCTATTTTCAATCTAGGCTACCTACCATCTGCAGACAAGACTGTCATCACCAAACCTCACACGACTCTTGAAGCCATTGAGAAGATTCTTGACCGCTTAGAGGTAGGTGGTCGCCTAGCTATTATGATTTACTATGGTCATGATGGTGGTGATATGGAGAAGGATGCTGTTCTTGAGTATGTGATTGGTTTAGACCAGCGTGCTTTTACAGCCATGCTTTATCAACCTCTCAATCAAATTAATACCCCGCCATTTTTGGTGATGTTGGAGAAATTACAATGATTACAGATATTAAAGAAAAATTGGCAGATATGCAGGCCAAATATATAGACAAGCAGAGTGCTGAAGACACCTTGAAAAAGGTTGACAATCGTAAAACGGCGAAAATCAAGAAGAAACTAGCTAGTCTTGAGGTTGAACGTTGTCATAAACTTTTAGCCAAGGAAGACGTGACTGCCATTGATAAAAAAATCCGCAAGCAAAAAGAACTATTTTCGAACTGTTGTCATAAGGAAGGTTAGGTGGAGCTATGCATTTATCATTAGCTTTACTAGTTCTTCTTTTTAGCTTGATCTTATCGAACGTTATCAACCGTGTCTTTCCACGTCTTCCTCTACCTTTGATTCAAATTATTTTTGGAGTGGGCATTGGTTTACTCTTCAAGGGGCGCGTTTTTGAGCTTGAAACAGAACTCTTTTTAGCTTTTATCATCGCTCCCTTACTTTTTCGAGAGGGGGAAGAGAGCGACATTACCAGTATTCTACGTAACTGGAAACTCATTTTGTTTTTGATTTTTCCAGTCATCTTCGTATCTACATTGGGAATCGGTTATCTCGCTAAGGCCGTCTTGCCTGCTTCGGTGCCCTTGTCTGCCTGTCTGGCCATCGGTGCCGCTCTTGGTCCAACGGATTTAGTTGCCTATTCCGCTATTTCCAAACGCTTCAGTTTTCCAAAGTGGATTAGCTATATTTTGCAGGGAGAGGGTCTACTAAATGATGCCTCTGGCTTGGTTGCCTTTCAGGTGGCAGTGACCGCTTTGACAACGGGAGCCTTCTCCCTTCTGGAAGCAAGCTGGCATTTGGTTATCTCTGTTATTGGTGGTTTTTTGGTTGGCCTGATTACAGCCCTATTTAATCGTCTCTTTTTGACCATTTTAGATAATATGGATGCAGCAGATGTCACAGGTGCACTCTTACTAGAGTTAGTACTACCGATTTCCTCTTACTTTGTGGCTGAGGAAATTCATGCTTCTGGAATTATTGCTGTTGTCGTAGCAGGGATTTCGCTTGCTAGCCGTTTCAAAAAAATCACCGTTTTTGATGCCAAACTGGATAGTGTTTCCCATACGATTTGGGGAACCATTACCTTCATGCTTAATGGTATGGTCTTTTTCCTTTTGGGGACAGAACTGCCAACCCTAGCAATTCCAGTACTGTCTAGCAGCACTTACGATACGCTCTGGCTACTTCTTGCCATCGTCCTGTTAACAGCGACCATGTTTGGAATTCGTTTTGTTATGATTAGTGCAGTGTTTGCCCAAAGAGCTTGGCGGACCAAACGGTCACTAAAAAAAATCTGGAAGGGTGCTACGCTTTTGACTTTTTCTGGCGTAAAAGGTACGGTTTCGATTGCGACAATCCTTTTACTTCCGATTGCCAATATAACTGCGCTAGAACACAGTCTCTTGCTCTTTACGGTAGCGGGTGTCACACTATTGAGCTTCTTGACAGGTATTTTAGTCCTACCTAAGTTAGCCACTGGACCAGCGCATACGACCAACCATTATATGCAGATTGCTATTCTCAATGATGTGGTAAAAGAGCTAGACAATGACCTAAAGCAGTCTACAAATCAAGGAGCTGTTTATGCTACCATTGACAACTATAACCAACGTTTAGAAGATTTAATCTTGGAGCAGGAATCAAATGATGTCAAGGAAGAGTTAGCTAATATCCGCATCATGATTATGGAAATCGAGAGTGAGGGTTTGGAATATGCCTACAAGAAGGGGAAGATTTCAGAACTCGAATACAATCTCTATCAGCGTTATATCAAAGGCTTGGAGCGCCGTATCAACCGTGGTTTTGTATCTAGTCTCTCTTATGCCTTTGCTGTCTTCGTTCGCGGTCTTCGTAGAATATTGCACTTAGCTCTTACCTTCAAGTTTCGAATTGAAAAAGAGGAGAATAGGCGAGGTCCTCGATTGACGGAGGAAAATCGTGACCATATGGCTGAGCTTTATTTAACAAATACTGAGCAGGTCTTGGAAGCCTTGAGTAATCTGGAAGGTGTTTATCATTCAGATCTTTTATCTTATTTGAAACGCAGTCGACTTCAAGAGGCTGAAATTATTCAATCAGGAGCCTTTGTTGAGAG
>DBFVHV010000336.1:0-2753 GCA_048524165.1 Streptococcus sp. | reverse complement strand
CAAGCAAGCGTTGAAAAAGTATAGTGACTAGTAGTCCTTAGGAGAAAATAGCAATGAAAAAAGTAATGATAATTATTAATCCAACTTCTGGAGGAGAAACAGCATTAGATTATAAAGAGAACTTGGAGAGTAAGGCAAAAGAGTACTTTGACTATGTTGAGACTAAGATTACTCAAAAAGCCAAAGATGCGACTCATTTTGCCCAAAACGCCTCTGAAGAAAAATATGATGCAGTGATTGTTTTTGGTGGAGACGGTACTGTAAACGAGGTTATTTCAGGGATTGCTGAAAAAAATCACATTCCAAAACTTGGGATTATTCCTGGTGGAACTGGTAATCTAATCACAAAGCTTTTAGAAATCAACCAAGATATTGATCAAGCCATTAAAGAACTTGACTTCAATTTTACTAAAACCATTGATGTTGGAAAGGCTAATCAAAATTATTTTGGCTATATCTTTAGTGTTGGATCTTTACCAGAAGCTATTCATAACGTTGATATTGAAGATAAAACAAAGTATGGTATCTTTGCATATGCAATCAAAACGATGAAGTCCGTTATGACAGACAGTGTATTTAATATTCATATTGAAACCGAAAATGGCAATTATGAAGGAGAAGCAAGTCAGGTATTCGTTCTCTTATCAAATTACTATTCAAACAAAAAACTATTCGACGAAGATAGAGATGGGTATGGAAATATTTTAATTTTAAAAGATGCATCCATCATTTCTAAATTATCTACTATTCCAGATTTGTTAAAAGGGGATATAGTAGAAAATAATAATATCGAATATATCAAAGCATGCAATATTAAGATTTCTTCAGATGTTGAGTTAGAATCAGATGTTGATGGCGACAAGTCGGATAATCTTCCAGTAGATATAAAAATACTAGGAAATCATATCGAGGTGTTCTCAGGCAAGAAAGAATAGTTTTTAACTTTCCACTTCTTCATTGCTATAGCGCCTTGTCCAACTAAAAAAAAGATAGGTTAATGTATCAATAGCTATGAAATTCTTAATTTTAGGAATTAAGTAATACAAAAAAAGAGCAGTTCACTTTTTACTGCTCTTTTGGATTTCTGATAATTGAAGCAATGTGTGGATAAGTCAGTTTATACTCTGACTTTCTCTCCACCACTACTAGCAATTCTCATGGCAAGTAGAATTATCAACACCTTAATCACAAGGGATAGCCAAACGCTCTCAGCTGATGACAGTTGCGACAGACAATTGATCAGCGCATGTGTCATGACACAAAGCCAGAGACTTCTGGTCCTTGTATAAATAGCGGATAAGATGAAACAGTTGCTTAATAAGCCTAGTAAGAAAGGCAAGAAATGAATCGTGACCAGAGAACCATCAATGTAAAAATAGAGCAAATGCCATAGTGACCAAGCCAAAAATGTAAAAAGCGTGGATACTAGGTAGGTCAACTTTTCTTGCAAGGCAGGCTGGAAAAAATAGCGCCAGCCAATTTCTTCGATACCACCAAAGACAAGAGCTTTTAGAAATAAAATGATGGGGAGATACCAAGCCTGAATAACCATCCCACCACTCAATACCAGTGGTAAAAAATCCAAGATTAGAAAAATAAGGACTAAGAGATAGCTACTAAGAGGCTGATTGACTTGGAAAAAATCTCTGAGAAGCTGTTTAAAACTGGAGTGATGATAGCGGATGCTAATAATTGCTCCCCAAATAGCTGAGGACAAGCCACCTAACATAAGGGTAAGCAGTCCTATTGGAGTCTCATAATCAACCCTAAGTCCCCACGCTCTTAAAAACAAGACAAGGAGACTGACTACTAAGATTTGTCCAAGGGTCCCCGCCAGATAAATCGACAAGGCTTGTTTTCTTTCCATATCCTGATTCCTTTTTCTACCCTATTCAAACTTTCGTCGCACCTTAACCTAGTCTATATCCACCCATTTGCCATTATCCATGATAAAGGGTTTGGCTAGACCAGGTCCGGTGTAGTCCTTGTACTTGGTTGTGAGATACTTGTAGCAGTCTTTCTTACTAGCAAATTTAATGGCTTGGTAGGGCTCTTCAAAAGTCAACTTTTCAACAAATAAGTAACCATCTGTCCTTGGGACTAAGACGCCGACGTGACCGACAAAAAGAGAATCTCCATCCAAATTATCGTGGACAACAACCGACAGCATGCGTGCCTTGTCATCAAAGGTAAACTGCTTGTAGTAATCCTCCATATGCTTGGCGTGAACCTTGACATCTTGGGTGGCGTCAGTCTTGACCCTTGAAAAAAGAATGTCAAAGTCAGCCTGTTCCTTGGCATCAAAGAGCTTACCCTTGTCAATAGCATCCTTATCTTGGAAAAGGAGCTCACTATCACTTTTGACTTGTGGAATCTTGATTTTTCCTTTCAGTAGCGTGTAGGTGTTGATACGGCAGTTGGTGCCGATAAAGTCACCATGCTTGGCTGTCCACAAGCTACTGATTTTTTCCACATCATAGTCGGTTTTAGTAAATGGTGCAAAATTCCCAGAAAGTCCAACAGAACCCACAGTGCTATTGTAATCGGTAACCTGATTGATAAAGTTATCCACACTCCCCTGGTTCAAATGTTTCGAGAGCATGGCTCGTACTTCACTAATACTGGCCTTACTATTAAGATTGGAGTAGCTTGCCTGCTCCTCCTTTTTGTGGAGATGTGCCAAAACTGCTAGACCGACAAGTAATAAGCTAGAGATGGATAAAAGAATTAGCATCTGTTTTTTTAGATGTTTC
>DBFVHV010000335.1:0-5556 GCA_048524165.1 Streptococcus sp. | reverse complement strand
GCTATGTATCTAATCCTTTTTAATCTCCAAACTAAGCTTATAAAAACTATAAAGGCTATAAGCAATTGCAATAATTCCCAAGAAACCAAAGTATACATTATCCTTTAAACTCTTCATATAAATGCCAATTATTACAAAGAGAAAGGTATTAATCAAAATGACTAATCTTTTATTTTCTATCTTGTCTATTTTAAGTACCAATAGTCTAATAATAAGTATCAATGGAGAGAATAAAACAGCAATTATTGTAAGTAAAATAATTTTTCTGCTAATTAAATTAGCTTTAATGTCTTTTTGAGATTCTTTTTCAATATTCATCTCTTTAAATAATAGTTCCAGTGAAACATTATCAGGTTCACTTTTTCCTAATTCCCATTTAGAAATGGTCTGACGAGTAACAAATACTTTATCTGCAAGTTCTTGCTGAGTCATACCTGTTTTAGTTCTATATTCTTTGATCAACGTGGCAATGTCCATTTTAATACCCCTGACTTATTTTTATTCTTTTATAAAAGGCTCTGCTAGCAAAATCGCCATTACTATTATAAAGAGAGGATTTTTATGAATAAAGTAAACGGCAATAAGTAATAAAAACAGTAAAATTCTCGTAACCCACGGATATTCGTTTGATAAATTAACCAATAAATTAACCAAAGGTCTCAGTATCAGTCCCATTAATCCAAAAATAAGCACCCATATAAAATTAGCTTTGTTTTTCTTAATAAATTGTAACATTAAGAATACCTCCTCAAATTTGTTACTTTAAATTTATCAAGACCCATGAGTAAAAGCACGCAACGAATAGTAAAATATGCGCAACTCCCTTAAAAACTAGGGTGCAACGCCCCATTTCATTACGCAACGAGGAGAATATTACCTCTTAAAAGTGCGAAATGGCAGTACATTAGAACCTAAAGGCAGTAAAATTTTACAATACTACAAAAGGTGTGGCAATGGAGGAAAAGTAAAGAAGGATTGAAGTGATAAATAAACCAATAAAACGTTTCCAGCTCCCTTTTTGATTGAGCTTTTCTACAGTCTCCTTAGTGACAAGAGACTGGCTTTGTTCGAATGTATAATTTAAGAATTTCAATAGCTTTCTCCTTTTCTCACGAAAAAAAACAGGAAGGTCTCCCCTCCTGTCCCTTATTTAGTCATCTCCCAAACCTGATTTATAAGTTAGGTAGAAGGTATCTTCACCTTCTTTGGTATCAAATGACAAGTAAACACTCTTGAGTTTACCTTCTCCTGCATCAAAGTCACTATAAGAGAGAGTCATTTCTTTCTTGAACTCACCTTCTCGTGATGTTGAGATTGTGTATTCTCCCCTTGCAGCTTTAGGGTGATCTTTAATGACATCCTCTAGTTTCGTACCATTAGATGGGTCACTATAGTCTCCTTCAGTAAGTGCCTCGTACTGTTCTTTCGTCCAGTCAGATTTGTAAGAGCTATCAACTTCTACCTTATCTTGAGGGAATCTACCTGAAGCATGTGACAAGATAAAAGTACCATCATACTGTTTCTCAAAGTTTAGGTAGACACTTTCGCCATAGTCTTTACCAGAGTATGTCAACTTCAACTCATCACCTGATATCTCAGCATTTGACGCCTTGCCGTATGTCTTAATGATTGATTTAACAGAGTCTTTACCTACTTTCAACTTCTTGAACTTAGATTCATTCCAGTCAAATTTAGCATTTTTATCAATGTAATCGTTGACGTCAGTGCTATCACCTTTTGAGTCAGATTTTGAGTCAGATTTTGAATCAGATTTTGAACCACTATCATCATCTTTTTTGTCATCATCTTTATCAGCAACTTTTGATGTCTTGCTTGAGCTTGTGCCATCACTAGAGTTTTGAGACATTTGGAAAATCAAACCACCAATAGACACAAAGAACATAAGACCAGCAACACCCGTTGCGATGATTGAGAGCAATTTCTTGCTTGATTTAAGGCTGAAGATAAGTGAAACGACTGCTACAGCAACTGCGAGGACTGTCAAAATGATGAAGAGCCAAGCAGGACTGACAAACCATGCCAAGATGGCAAAGATTACCGAAAGAGCAATCGCAACGATTGGCAAGATAAGGTTGAAGAGTGGTTTATCCGCTGAGCTATCTACTGGATTAGGTACAGTTCCAAATCCTTGAGCTGTAGGGATAGATGCCTTTTCAAACATGCTTGAATCAAATTGTGGTGTTGGTTGTTGCGCAGGTGCTTCTGAGAAGGCTGCTGAACCAAATGGTGATTCACTGCTTGCTTGTTCTGCGACAGCATCTTCAGCTGTTTCAGCAACATCAGCTTGTTCTGCTGGCACTTCTTCAGCGACAGGTTCATTAGCTGGTTCTTGCACAGATGCTACTTGAGCAGTCAAAGCGCTCGTATCAAAGTCAGCTGCTTTTGCGTCCAAAAATTCTTGGGGGCTAGGTTTACGCCCATGTACCGACTCAAAGAGTTCAGCCCATTCTGCTTTAGTTGACATAAAAATCTCCTTTTATCAAGAAATCTAAACAAGACATCCCTTCAAATTAGTGAAGTTTTCTATAGTTAGGATTTAGACACCTATCTCTGATCAAGGTTAGTGCAAATGTCCCTTAAAAAAGTCTGACCTCACTTTACAACTTGAGGTAACCTTTCCCTATATCTAGTCCCATGTTCAATTTCTTGTTGATAATTCCATTCTACCATAATTAAAGACCTCTGTTAACCGTTTCCCAAAAGGTTTTTTTCTGCTACAATAGTAGTTATAATGCACCAAAGGAGTTATATATGAAAAACATTAAAAAGTACATTCCATTAATTATTGTACTTGTTATCGCCGGACTAGGATTTGTCTACCGCGAGAACATTTCACGCGCTGTTCGTGGAGACGCTTACGTGGATAACAAGATATTCACTAAACAATTAGAAAAGGCTCAAAAATCTGGAAAAGAGGCTTTTCCACAGTTGACAGACAAGGTCGGTAAGGACGAAGCTGAAGTCATCCTCCATACTTCAAAAGGTGACATCACTGTTAAACTCTTCCCTACACTTGCTCCTAAGGCTTCTGAAAACTTCTTGAAGCACGCCAAGGATAAATACTACAATGGACTTACCTTCCACCGTGTTATCAAGGACTTCATGATTCAAAGTGGTGACCCTAAGGGAGATGGTACTGGCGGAGAATCTATCTGGAAGAAAGGTTTCGCTGTTGAGCCTACACCATTTCTCTACAACATCCGTGGCGCACTTGCTATGGCTAATACTGGTGCCAAAGATTCAAACGGCAGCCAATTCTTCATCGTTCAAAACAAGGATGACCAAAGTAAGCAACTAGGAAACGCAGGCTATCCAAAACCTATCATTGACGCCTATAAAAAAGGTGGTTACCCTGCCGGTGATACGAAATATACCGTCTTTGGACAAGTCATCAAAGGCATGGATGTCGTTGATACTATTGCTAACCTTGAAGTTGATGACAATAGCAAACCAAAAGAAAATGTAACTGTTAATTCAGTCGAAGTCGTTAAAGACTACAAATTCAAATAAACATAAAATCCGAGAATCAGCTTCTCGGATTTATTTTTATTTAACAGCGGTGAGGAGATAATCACCAGTGTTAACGCGGGCTTCTTTAGTAGTTAAGACATCATCGAAGTCAGCAGTGTTTGTCACAATGACCGGTGTGATGACTGGTAATTTAGCGTCTCGGATAGTTGCTAGGTCAAATTCTATAAGTTTTTGGCCTGCTTCTACGACATCCCCGGCTTCTACATAGGTCTTGAAACCTTTACCAGCAAGTGAAACAGTATCCATACCAATATGGATGAGAAGCTCTGCACCATTTTCAGTTGTCAAACCAATAGCATGGCCAGTAGGAAAGACTAAATTAACGGTTGCCTTAGCTGGTGCAAGAACGACACCATCTGCAGGATCAATAGCAATCCCCTTACCCATAGCTCCTGATGCAAAGACTTGGTCAGGTACTTGGTCAAGCGGGACAATATTCCCGATGAGAGGACTAGCAATGATTTCTTGTTGAATTTCTTTAGGAGCAGGTGCAGCTTCGTCAGCTTTTTCCTCAGCCTTAGCTGCTTCACCGCCACTGTATAGATTTGGTACTCGTACAAAGAGTTGGATGAGGAAGGCGAGAACACCACCAAAGACAGCAATAAGAATCGCAAAGATAACTTTAGTGAGGCTACCGTCCGGTCCAATAAGACTTGGGAAGACAAAGACACCCAGACCACCAGTTGAATACATCTTAATATCTAGGGCCATCATGGCAGCTCCCATCAGTCCTGAAACGCCACATGAAATGTAGAATGGTGTTTTCATTGGAAGTGTCACACCATAGATAGCTGGTTCTGTAACCCCAAAAATAGATGAAACAAATGCTGGCATAGAGATGGTACGGACTTTTTCTTCTTTTGTCTTAAGCATGATAGCTCCCAACACACCTGTTTGCGTGAAACATGGCAAAAGAGCTGCTGAAAGAATACTTGAACTACCGTTTGTTGCCACATCTAAGATCGCAAGAGGAACAAGTGCCCAGTGCATTCCGAACATGACCAATACTTGCCACAAAATACCAAGTACAAGACCAAAGACAATCGGATTAAAGTTCATGATTGCTTGGAAAATATTTGTCAATCCATCAGAGAAAGTATTGGCAACTGGTCCCACCACCAAGAATGTTAATGGAACGGTGATGAGTAATGTAAAGAAAGGCACTACGAAGACTTTAATCACATCTGGAGTAATCTTGGTAAAGAATTTTTGAATGTATGAAGCCACCCAAATTGCCAAGATAGAAGGCATTACTGTTGATAGGTAACCTCCTGCAGGAAGTGCAAAAGGAATAACTCCTAGAACATGCCCTTGACCAGCCTTTTGAAGAGCAGTGACTAGTGTAGCAATATCAGGGTAAACAAGTGCTCCTGCAATCGCAAAAGCTGTAAACTCATTAACCTTGAAACGACGGGCAGATGTTAATGCAATCAAGATTGGCAAGAATTGGAAGACACTATCTCCTGTTGCATTCAAGATAACATACATAGGACTCGTTGTAGCTGACAAGCCACATGCTGCCATGATAGCAACTATACCCTTGATAATCCCTGCCGCAGCTAAAGGCCCAAGGAAAGGTTGGAAAATACTTGAGACTAGAGATACAAACCGGTCAAAGAGATTTCCCTTTGGTGCATCACCTTCATCAAGATCCAGACTACCTCCTGCTGGAAGACCACCAACTTGAAGAACCTCCGCATAAACATCAGGGACATGGTTACCGATAACCACCTGATATTGACCGCCTGCCTTCACAACAGTAACGACACCATCACGTTTCTTAAGATAGTTATCATCTGCTTTAGACTCATCTTTCAAATCAAAGCGCAAACGTGTCACACAGTGTTTCAAGCTATTGACATTTTCTTTACCACCAACGTGTTTGAGAATGTCCTCAGCTAATTCAGTATATTTAGCCATAAGGGCTCCTTTCTTTTCTAGGATTTTAGTTGCTTAGAGGCTTTTTCAACGAAAAAAACCTAAATAAATACCAAGAACCAATTG
>DBFVHV010000334.1:0-7542 GCA_048524165.1 Streptococcus sp. | reverse complement strand
AAAGACTGCTTTAGCCCAGATATGCTATGTCTATTTTAGAAGTCAAAAATCTTAGTCACGGATTTGGTGACCGTGCCATTTTTGAAAATGTCTCATTCCGTTTGCTCAAAGGTGAGCATATCGGTCTTGTCGGTGCTAACGGTGAAGGAAAATCAACCTTCATGTCTATCGTTACTGGGAAATTACAGCCAGATGAAGGTAAGATAGAGTGGTCTAAGTATGTGACAGCGGGTTACTTGGATCAGCATGCAGTTCTTGAAAAGGGTATGACCGTACGTGATGTCCTTCGTACGGCTTTCGATGAGCTTTTTAAAACTGAGGAACGTATCAACGAGATTTACATGTCTATGGCTGATGAGGGTGCTGATGTCGATGCTCTGATGGAAGAAGTAGGTGAGCTTCAAGATCGATTGGAGAGTCGTGATTTCTATACCCTAGATGCTAAGATTGATGAGGTTGCTCGTGCCTTGGGGGTTATGGATTTTGGTATGGATACCGATGTAACGGATCTTTCAGGTGGTCAACGTACCAAGATTCTCTTGGCTAAATTATTGCTTGAAAAACCAGATATCTTGCTCCTCGATGAGCCAACAAACTATTTGGATGCTGAACACATCGCCTGGCTTAAACGCTATCTCCAAGAGTACGAGAATGCTTTTGTTCTCATTTCGCATGATATTCCATTCTTAAACGATGTGATTAACATTGTCTACCATGTTGAAAATCAAGATTTGGTTCGTTATGCAGGTGATTATGACAATTTCCAATCTGTCTATGCCATGAAAAAAGCACAATTGGAAGCTGCCTATGAACGTCAGCAAAAGGAAATTGCCGACCTTCAAGATTTTGTTAACCGTAATAAAGCGCGTGTTGCTACTCGAAATATGGCCATGTCTCGTCAGAAGAAATTGGATAAGATGGAAATTATTGAGTTGCAAGCGGAAAAACCAAAACCTGAATTCCATTTCAAGGAAAGCCGTACGCCTGGACGTTTTATTTTCCAAACTAAGGATCTCGTTATTGGATACGACCGCCCTTTGACTAAGTCACCATTGAATCTCACTTTCGAACGTAATCAAAAGGTAGCTATAGTTGGTGCCAATGGTATTGGTAAGACCACTTTGCTGAAAAGTTTACTTGGGATTATTCAACCTCTTGAAGGAGAAGTTGAAACGGGTGATTTTATTGACCTAGGTTATTTTGAGCAAGAAGCAGAAGGCTCACGTCAGACACCACTTGAAGCGGTTTGGGATGCTTTCCCAGCTCTAAATCAAGCTGAGGTTCGTGCAGCCTTAGCCAAATGTGGTTTAACTTCTAAACATATTGAAAGTCAAATTCAGGTCTTGTCAGGAGGAGAGCAGGCTAAAGTTCGTTTCTGTCTCCTTATGAATCGTGAAAACAATGTCCTTGTTCTGGACGAGCCAACAAATCACTTGGACGTTGACGCAAAGGACGAATTGAAGCGTGCCCTTCAGGCCTTTAAAGGTAGTGTCCTCATGGTATGTCACGAACCTGAATTTTATGAAGGTTGGACAGACGTTTGGGATTTTAATGAGTTAGTATAATCAAAAAGAATGGTGACATCTTCTCTATGCGTTGGAGTGTCACTCACTCTTTTTTGAGTGGGCTAAAAGCCAAGTAGTCCTTATTAGGCTTTGATAATAGCTTAATGATAGAGCCTCTAAAGTCAGTTAGTGAAAAGAAAATTCAACATAGCGCACTAGTTAATATGTCTTGAGCCAATAAAATGGTGATTTGAGATCAAAATGTCTTATTTTGTTCAAAAAGTAACAAAGTCTGAGCATAAAAGGTGTAACCGTTTTCCGGTTATGGTAGAATAAAATAGTAAACTATTATCAAAAGAAAGTTGGATAAACTTATGTCAAAAATCGTAGTTGTTGGTGCTAACCACGCTGGTACTTTTAGTATTAATACTATTCTCGATAATTACGGAGACCAAAATGAAGTAGTTGTTTTCGACCAAAACTCTAACATTTCATTCTTGGGTTGTGGTATGGCTCTTTGGATTGGTAATCAAATCTCAGGTTCTGATGGCCTTTTCTATGCCAACAAAGAAGGCTTTGAAAGCAAAGGTGCAAAAGTTTATATGAACGCACCAGTTGAGTCTATTGACTTTGAGGGTAAAACTGTTACAGCTCTTGTTGATGGTAAAGAGCATGTTGAATCATATGACAAATTGATTTTGGCTACTGGTTCACAACCAATCTTGCCTCCAATTGAAGGTGCTGAGATTAAAGAAGGTAGCCGTACTTTCGAAGCGACTCTTGAAAACCTTCAATTCGTAAAACTTTTCCAAAACGCTCAAGAAGTTATTGATAAGTTGAATGATAAGTCACAAGACATTAAACGTGTAGCAGTCGTTGGTGCAGGTTACATTGGTGTTGAATTGGCTGAGGCCTTCCAACGTCATGGTAAAGAAGTTATCCTTATTGATGTTGTTGACACATGTTTGGCAGGATACTATGACCGTGATTTAACTGACCTTATGGCTAAAAATATGGAAGACAATGGTATCCAATTGGCCTTTGGTGAAACTGTTAAAGCAGTAGAAGGTGAAACTAAGGTAGAACGCATCGTAACTGATAAAAATGCTTATGATGTAGATATGGTTGTACTTGCCGTTGGTTTCCGTCCTAATACAGCCCTTGGAGCTGGTAAATTGGAAACATTCCGCAACGGTGCATACCTTGTTAATAAGAAACAAGAAACATCAGTTAAGGACGTTTATGCTGTCGGTGACTGTGCTACGGTTTATGACAATGCTCTTGACGATGTCAACTACATTGCCTTGGCTTCAAATGCTGTTCGTTCAGGTATCGTCGGTGGACACAATGCCGGTGGTGGTGATGTTGAATCAAACGGTGTTCAAGGATCAAATGGTATCTCTATCTATGGTTTGAACATGGTTTCTACTGGTTTGACTGAAGAGAAAGCAAAACGCTTTGGTTTCAATCCAGCAGTAGTAGAATCAACAGATCTTCAAAAAGCTGCCTTCATGGAAGATGAAAATGAAGATGTAACTATCAAGATTGTTTATGATAAAGATACTCGTAAAGTTTTAGGTGCTCAAATGGTTTCACGCATGGATATCTCTATGGGAATCCACATGTTCTCATTGGCAATTCAAGAAGGTGTTACTATTGACCGTCTCCAATTACTTGATTTGTTCTTCTTGCCACACTTTAACCAACCACTTAGCTATATTGCTAAAGCAGCTATCTCAGCTAAATAATATGAAACAGCTAATTCATTTGAATTGGCTGTTTTTGTCTCTTCAAGATACTAAAAAAGCCTCCTTTCGGAGACTTTTTCTAGTTAACTAATGTCAAATTAGTTTTTTGAAGCTTCTTGGAATTCAGGGTTTTTCCATGCTTCATCAATGATAGCTTGCAATTCATCAGCAGAAGCTTTCATCTTTTGTTGTTCCGCATCGTTCAATGGGATGTTTACTGGACGTACGATACCGTGTGCACCTACGATAGCAGGTTGACCGATAAAGACGTTGCTTACACCATATTGACCTTCTTGGAATACAGACAATGGAAGTACTGCATTTTCATCGTCAAGGATAGCTTTAGTGATACGAGCAAGTGCTACTGCGATACCGTAGTATGTAGCACCTTTTTTGTTGATGATTGTGTAAGCTGCATCACGAACACCTTCGAACAACTCAACCAATTCAGCTTCTTGAACGTTTTGGTTATCCTTAAGGAACTCTTCAAGGTTTACACCGGCGATGTTAGCGTGTGACCAAACCGCAAACTCTGAGTCACCGTGTTCACCCATGATATAAGCGTGAACTGAACGAGCATCGACATCAAGTTTTTCAGCAAGTGCTTGACGGAAACGAGCTGAGTCAAGTGAAGTACCTGAACCGATAACGCGTTCTTTAGGGAATCCTGAGAATTTCCATGTTGAGTAAGTCAATACGTCAACTGGGTTAGCTGCTACAAGGAAGATACCGTTGAATCCTGATTCAACAACTTGAGTAACGATTGATTTGTTGATTGCAAGGTTTTTACCAACAAGATCAAGACGAGTTTCACCTGGTTTTTGAGGAGCACCAGCAGTGATAACTACAAGGTCAGCATCCGCACAGTCTTCATATTTAGCTGCATAGATTTTTTTAGGTGAAGTGAAAGCAAGCGCGTGGCTAAGGTCAAGCGCATCACCAACAGCTTTTTCAAACAATTGTGGAATTTCGATGATACCAAGTTCTTGAGCGATACCTTGGTTTACAAGTGCGAAAGCGTAAGATGAACCTACGGCACCGTCACCAACAAGGATGACTTTTTTGTGTTGTTTAGTTGCAGTCATGGTCTAAACATCTCCTTAATTTTTTATTGGGTTACCCCATACACTGCTTATTCTACCACTTTAAGTGATAGATGTCACGAAATATTAAGTAATTATTGAATGAAAGCGTTTACACAACTGAAATATAAAGCGTTTTATGGTATAATATTATAGAAGTTTTCCATTCTCTTTTATGAGAATTTGGAATGATTTGAATGAAAGAAAAGAGGCATTTTTAGAGTGCAAGATAATAATTTAATTGACGTTAATTTGACGTCTGAGATGAAAACGAGTTTTATCGATTATGCCATGAGTGTTATCGTGTCTCGTGCTCTTCCAGATGTTCGTGACGGTTTAAAACCTGTACAACGTCGTATTCTTTATGGAATGAATGAGCTTGGGGTGACACCTGACAAGCCTCATAAAAAATCTGCCCGTATTACCGGGGATGTCATGGGTAAATATCACCCACACGGTGACTCATCTATCTATGAAGCTATGGTTCGTATGGCGCAATGGTGGAGCTACCGTTACATGTTGGTTGACGGTCACGGAAACTTTGGTTCTATGGATGGTGATGGCGCGGCCGCTCAGCGTTACACTGAGGCGCGTATGTCTAAAATCGCCCTGGAGATGCTCCGTGATCTCAATAAGAATACCGTAGATTTTCAAGATAACTACGATGGTTCTGAACGTGAGCCAATTGTTCTGCCATCACGTATTCCAAATCTTCTTGTTAATGGTGCTACAGGGATTGCGGTTGGTATGGCGACCAACATTCCACCACACAATTTGGCTGAAACTATAGATGCCGTTAAACTGATGATGGACAATCCTGAAGTCACAA
This sequence comes from Streptococcus sp., assembly GCA_048524165.1. Classification (GTDB taxonomy): domain Bacteria; phylum Bacillota; class Bacilli; order Lactobacillales; family Streptococcaceae; genus Streptococcus. The sequence continues at coordinate 2,378 of DBFVHV010000334.1, read as the reverse complement.
CCCGTGAATTGATGGAAGTTCTTCCTGGTCCAGACTTTCCAACTGGTGGTTTGGTCATGGGGAAATCTGGTATTCACCGTGCTTATGAGACTGGTAAAGGCTCTATTGTTCTTCGTTCGCGTACCGAAATTGAAACAACCAAATCAGGTCGTGAGCGCATCGTAGTCACTGAGTTTCCTTATATGGTCAATAAGACTAAGGTCCATGAACATATCGTTCGTTTGGCCCAGGAAAAACGTATTGAGGGGATTACAGCAGTTCGTGACGAGTCTTCTCGTGAAGGCGTACGCTTTGTCATCGAAGTGCGTCGTGATGCATCTGCCAACGTAATCTTGAACAATTTGTTCAAATTAACTCAACTTCAGACTAACTTCAGCTTCAACATGTTGGCCATTGAAAAGGGTGTGCCAAAAATCCTTTCCTTGCGTCAAATCTTGGCTGACTATATTGCTCACCAACAAGAGGTTGTGGTCCGTCGTACACAGTTTGATAAGGATAAGGCTGAAGCACGTGCCCATATTTTAGAAGGCTTGCTGATTGCGCTTGATCATTTGGATGAAGTGATTACGATTATTCGTAACAGTCAAACTGATGCAGAGGCTCAAGCTGAGTTGATGGCTCGCTTTGAACTCACTGAACGTCAAAGCCAAGCCATTCTTGATATGCGTTTGCGTCGTTTGACCGGTTTGGAACGTGATAAGATTCAAAATGAGTACAATGAACTCCTTGCCTTGATTGCTGATTTGGCTGATATTTTGGCAAAACCAGAACGTGTCATTGCTATTATCAAGGAAGAGTTGGATGAAAGCAAGCGTAAATTCGCAGATGCCCGTCGTACAGAGCTGATGGTCGGCGAAGTTGTCTCTCTTGAAGATGAAGATCTAATCGAAGAAGAAGATGTCGTTATCACTCTTTCTAACAAGGGATATATCAAACGTTTGGCTCAAGACGAATTCCGTTCTCAGAAACGTGGAGGTCGTGGTGTTCAAGGGACAGGTGTGAACGATGACGACTTTGTTCGTGATATCGTTTCAACAAGCACTCATGATCACCTTTACTTTATGACCAACAAAGGGCGTGTATACCGTCTCAAGGGGTATGAAATTCCTGAGTATGGCCGTACAGCTAAGGGCTTACCAATTGTCAATCTCTTGAAGTTGGATGAAGGTGAGACAATTCAAACAGTGATTAACGCTAAGAGTGATGAAGCATCAGATAACAATCACCTTGTCTTTGTAACTCGCCAAGGTTTAGTGAAACGAACTAAAGAAGCAGAATTCAAAAATATCCGCCAAAATGGTTTGATTGCCTTGAAACTTAGAGAAGGTGATGAACTCATCAATGTCTTCTTGACTACTGGTAATGAAGAAATTATTATTGGTACTAAATTTGGTTACAGTGTGCGTTTCAAAGAAGATACGATTCGCAGTATGAGTCGTATGGCTACTGGTGTTAAAGGGGTAACCCTTCGTGATGGTGACCAAGTCGTTGGTGCAGCAGCTATTACTGAAGACCAAGAAGTCTTGATTATCACCGAAAAAGGTTACGGTAAGCGTACCTCAGCTACTGAATACCCAACTAAGGGTCGTGGTGGTAAAGGTATTAAGACAGCTAATATCACTGATAAAAATGGTAACCTAGCAGGTATTGTAACAGTTTCTGGTGATGAGGATATTATGGTCATAACTGATACAGGTGTTATTATCCGTACCGCAGTTGCTAACATCTCTCAAACTGGTCGTGCAACTCAAGGGGTTAAGGTCATGCGTTTAGATGCTACTGCTCGTATTGTCACCTTCGCTTTGGTTGAACCTGAAGAAGTTGATCAAGTTGCTGAAGACCAAGAAAGTGGTGACAACTAATGAGCAAAGATAACAAAAATAAGACGCCTAAAAAGCGTCGTAAGTGGCTTGAGGTCCTTCGTTGGAGCTTGATTGTTGTTCTTTTGGTTGTTGGTTTAGCTTTAATTTTCAATAAATCGATTCGAAACACTGTAATCGCTTGGAATACTAATAAATATCAAGTAAGTAATGTTTCTAAAAAGACCATAGAGAAAAACAAGAAAGCTGAGGCAAGTTTTGACTTTGATACGGTTAAATCTATTAGTACAGAGTCGGTCTTGCAGGCTCAGATGGATGCCCAAGCTCTTCCGGTCATTGGTGGAATTGCTATCCCTGAGGTTGGTATTAATCTCCCTATTTTCAAAGGACTTGGCAATACAGAGCTTACCTACGGTGCTGGAACTATGAAGGAAAATCAAGTCATGGGTGGAGAAAATAACTACTCATTGGCTAGTCACCATATTTTCGGTATCGCTGGGGCTTCTGATATGCTTTTCTCACCATTAGATAGGGCTAAAGAAGGCATGAAGATTTACC
>DBFVHV010000333.1:0-3144 GCA_048524165.1 Streptococcus sp. | reverse complement strand
CTTTCAAATCCTTGATAACTGTAACAGTATCGCCGTCAGCAAGACGTGTTCCATTGCTATCAAGAACCACAAGTCCTTCTTCTTCTGCAACTTCGTTTGGATCCCATTCATAGGCACATTCCGGACATACTAGCAAGATTCCATCTTCATAAACATACTCTGAGTTACATTTTGGACAATTTGGTAATGACATAATTCTCTCCTAAGATTGTGATATAAATACTATTCTACTTTAGATTACTTAATTAAGCAAGGGTGAAAATAAGAACAAACAACACCCCTTACAATGTAAGAGATGTTAGTATTTTTATTCAACTGTAACTGATTTAGCTAAGTTACGTGGTTTATCGACGTCGAGTCCACGGTGAAGCGTCGCAAAGTAAGCAATTAATTGTGTCGGTACCACCATTGAAATTGGTGATAAGTAAGGGTGAACATTATTAAGAACAATGTCATCACCTTCCTTAGCAACGTTTTCCTCAGCAATGGTCAACACTTTAGCACCACGCGCTGCCACTTCTTGGATATTACCACGAGTGTGGCTAGCTAGTACAGAATCAGACAAGAGGGCAATAACTGGTGTGCCATCTTCGATAAGAGCGATTGTACCATGCTTCAACTCACCTGCTGCGAAACCTTCACATTGGATATATGAGATTTCTTTCAATTTAAGACTTGCTTCCATAGCAACATAGTAATCTTGACCACGACCGATATAGAAAGCATTACGTGTTTCTGAAAGAAGAGCTGCCACCTTCTCATCAATAACTTCTTTTTCAGAGAGTGTTGATTCGATAGATTGTGCTACAAGTGACAATTCATGTACCAAGTCGAAAGCTTTAGCTTTTTCATTACCATTAGCTTCACCGACTGCTTTAGCCAAGAAGGCAAGAGCTGCAATCTGAGCGGTGTAAGCTTTAGTAGAAGCTACGGCAATTTCTGGTCCAGCATGAAGAAGCATTGTGTGGTCAGCTTCACGAGAAAGGGTGGATCCCGGAACGTTTGTCACTGTCAAACTTGGAATACCCAACTCGTTAGATTTAACAAGAACCTGACGGCTATCTGCTGTTTCACCTGATTGACTAATAAAGACAAAGAGAGGTTTCTTGCTAAGGAGTGGCATACCATAACCCCACTCAGAAGAAATACCAAGCTCAACTGGTGTATCTGTCAACTCTTCAAGCATCTTCTTAGAAGCAAAACCAGCATGATATGATGTTCCTGCTGCAAGGATATAGATACGATCAGCCTCTTGAACTGCCTTAATAATATCAGCATCTACAGTCACTTGCCCCTTGTCATCTGTGTAGGCTTGGATAAGCTTACGCATCACTGTTGGTTGCTCATCAATTTCTTTGAGCATGTAGTAAGGGTAAGTGCCTTTACCGATATCAGAAAGGTCAAGCTCAGCTGTATAGCTATCACGTTCTTTAACATTGCCATCATAATCTTGAACTTCGACGCTATCAGCTTTTACGATAACCAACTCTTGATCGTGAATTTCCATGTATTGATTTGTTTCGCGAATCATAGCCATAGCATCTGAGCAGACCATGTTATAACCATCACCAAGACCAATTAAAAGTGGTGATTTATTTTTAGCGACATAAATTGTTGATGCATCTTCAGAATCCATGAGGGCAAATGCATACGATCCACGGATAATGTGGAGAGCCTTCTTGAAAGCTTCAATAGTTGACAAACCGTCTTCTTCAACAAATTTACCAATCAAGTGAACAGCAATTTCAGTATCAGTTTGACCTTTGAAATGATGACCAGAAAGGTATTCTTCCTTAATTTCAAGATAGTTTTCAATAACACCGTTGTGAACCAAAACGAAACGTTCTGTTTCTGAGCGATGTGGATGAGCATTGTCTTCCGTTGGTTTCCCATGAGTTGCCCAACGAGTATGTCCGATACCTGCAGTACCTTCTACTCCTTCAGTTTTAGCAGCAAGTTCCGCAATACGGCCAACAGCTTTAACCAATTGACTAGATGTTTCACCAGCTACAAAGATACCGGCTGAATCGTAACCACGGTATTCTAGCTTTTCAAGTCCTTGAATCAAGATATCAGTTGCATTTGTGTTACCTACAACACCAACAATTCCACACATATTTTTAATAATAACCTCAAATCAAAGAGGTCATGTCTCCTTCATTTAAAATTGGTATAGTCAATAAGCTCTTAAAAAAGCTTAACGAAGACAGTATATTCCATATATTTAACATTGTCAAGCATAAAAATTGGTATAGTCCTAAAAAGACTTTTTACTCGCTTCTTATCCTAAGGAATAATCCTTAAAGTATGCTATAATAAGGCTATGCGAATTCAACAATTACATTATATTATCAAAATCGTCGAAACTGGCTCAATGAATGAAGCCGCAAAACAACTTTTCATTACACAACCAAGTCTTTCAAACGCTGTCCGCGATTTGGAAAGAGAAATGGGAATTGACATCTTTATCCGTAACCCTAAGGGAATCACCTTAACCAAGGATGGGGTTGAATTTCTATCATATGCTCGTCAGGTAGTAGAACAAACTAATCTCTTAGAAGAACGCTACAAGAGTCACACAGAAACACGTGAATTGTTTAGTGTTTCTTCTCAACACTATGCTTTTGTCGTCAATGCCTTCGTCTCACTTCTCAAGAGAGCGGATATGACACGTTACGAGCTCTTCTTACGTGAAACTCGTACCTACGAGATTATCGAAGACGTTAAGAACTTCCGTTCAGAAATTGGTGTTCTCTTCCTTAATAGCTATAACCGAGATGTCTTGACTAAGATGTTTGACGATAATCGTCTCACCTATACTAGTCTCTTTAAAGCTAAACCTCATATCTTTGTCAGCAAGTCAAATCCTTTGGCCAAGCATAAAGTGGTCTCATTAGAAGATTTAGAGGACTTCCCATACCTTAGTTACGATCAGGGGATTCATAATTCCTTCTATTATTCTGAAGAGATTCTCTCACAAATCCCCCATAAAAAATCGATTGTGGTTTCAGACCGTGCAACACTTTTTAACCTATTAATTGGTTTGGATGGATACACAATTGCCACTGGTATCTTAAATAGTAATTTAAATGGTGACAATATCGTCTCTATTCCACTAGATATTGATGATGACATTGATATTGT
>DBFVHV010000332.1:0-4585 GCA_048524165.1 Streptococcus sp. | reverse complement strand
TGAAGAAGCTTGAGGAGCAAATAGAGGAAACGACGGCTTATATTCTCGTGGATGATCTTAATCACCTTGTTAAGGGTGGTCGCTTGTCTAATGGCTCAGCGATTTTGGGGAATCTCTTGTCCATCAAACCCATTTTACATTTTAATGACGAAGGTAAAATCGTTATTTTTGAAAAGGTACGTACAGAGAAGAAAGCTGTGAAACGCTTGGTTGCTCTAGCTGAGGATAATCGTGAAATGGAACTTAGCCTCCTTCATACCAATGCTCCTGAAAAGGCGGAGGCTTTTAAAAGGCATCTGGAAGCTCAAGGGATTACTGTTTCAACAGTGGTATCCTTATGCGCTGTGATTGCGACGCACTTGGGCGAGGGAGCACTAGTGCTAGGTCTAACACCTAAATTTACCAAATAAGTACGATCCATCTGGAATCAGGCTTGCCTATGAGCGAGATCAATAGAGAGGAAAAATGACATGTCTATTAAAGTTATTATTGCTGGATTTAAAGGAAGAATGGGTTCAACTGCGGTTGAAATGGTTAAGGGAGATGATGAATTGACCTTGGCTGCCTTGCTTGACCCGTTTGCGACAGAAAAAGAAGTGGACGGTGTTCCTGTCTTCACGGATAAAGCGGATTTGGTTGGCTTCGATGCAGATGTTTGGGTAGATTTCACCATGCCTGCTGTTGCTTATGAAAATACCCGTTTTGCCTTGGAAAATGGCTTTGCGCCAGTTGTAGGAACAACAGGTTTTACTGAAGCACAAATTCAGGAATTGACAGACCTTTCTAAAGACAAGTCTATTGGTGGTTTGATTGCTCCTAACTTTGCTATTGGTGCAATCCTGCTTATGAAGTTTGCGGCAGAAGCTAGTAAATATTTTCCAGACCTTGAAATCATTGAGCTTCACCACGATAAAAAGAAAGATGCACCATCAGGTACAGCAGTGAAAACGGCTGAACTTATTCGTGAGGTTCGCGAGACCAAACATCAGGGAGCTGAGGATGAAGTGGAAACACTTGCTGGAGCACGTGGTGCAGAGTTTGATGGTTTCCGTATTCACAGTGTTCGTTTGCCAGGTCTTGTGGCTCACCAAGAGGTTATCTTTGGTGCCCAAGGAGAAGGATTGACTTTGCGTCACGATTCTTATGACCGTATTTCCTTTATGGGCGGGGTTAACCTCGGTATTAAAGAAGTGGTTAAACGTGATCAGCTTGTTTATGGTTTGGAACATTTGCTATGAGATTAAGTTATTTGCCTTCTGAATTTCAGAAGGCTTTACCAATATTAGAGAAAATTAAGGCTGCAGGGTTTGAGGCTTACTTTGTTGGTGGTTCAGTCCGCGATGCTCTTCTCAACCGTCCCATTCACGATGTTGATATTGCTTCGTCTTCTTATCCTGAGGAGACCAAACAGATTTTTGAGCGTACGGTGGATATCGGTATTGAGCATGGAACTGTTTTGGTTTTGGAAAATGGCGGTGAGTATGAGGTGACGACCTTCCGAACAGAGGATGTTTATGTGGATTACCGTCGTCCGTCTAGCGTGTCCTTTGTGCGTTCATTGGAAGAGGATCTTAAGCGTCGTGATTTTACAGTCAATGCTTTTGCTCTTAATGAAAATGCTGAGGTTATTGATAAGTTCAATGGTCTTGCTGATTTGGACAATCGTGTCTTAAGGGCTGTTGGTAAGGCTGAGGAACGCTTTAACGAGGATGCCCTTCGCATCATGCGTGGGCTACGTTTTGCAGCGAGCTTAGACTTCGATATTGAAGAAAAGACTTTTGAGGCTATGACTAGCCATGCTCCTCTTTTGGAAAAGATTTCGATTGAGCGAAGTTTCATCGAGTTTGATAAATTGCTCTTGGCACCACATTGGAAAAAAGGGATCAAGGCTCTTCTAGCGACTAAGGCCTATCAGTATCTGCCAGATTTTCAAGAGACAGCAGAGGAATGGCAGTCTTTCCTAGTAGATTATACTGAGGACTTTAGATTTACAAGTTCTGAGCAGGCCTGGGCGGCAACGCTTCTGGCTCTCAAGCACGATAATCCACGCTCCTTTCTTAAAAAATGGAAGACATCTGTCAATTTTCAGAAGACCGTTCAGTCTTTGGTTGAGATTTTTAAATTCCGCATGGAGAGGGAAGTGACCAAGCAAGATGTTTATCAGTATGGTAAGGACCTCTTAGAGGAGGCTGAAACCTTGAGACAGGCTCAGGGCTTGGAGGTAGATTATGAGCGTATTGCCGAGTTGGATGATCAGTTGCTCATCCATGATAAGCACGAAATCGTTGTTAATGGTGGCACGCTGATGAAGGAGATGGGATTCAAACCTGGTCCTGATCTTGGTCGTACTCTCAGAGCTATCGAAACTGCCATCGTTGATGGTAAACTAGCTAATGATGAGGAAGCTATTATGGCCTTTGTTCAGGCTATGAAATAAGTCTACAGATGTGATAAAAATGACACACCGCTACAGAGCATGCGTAGGATCCGTAGCGGTGTTATTTGTAAAAAAGGAAGTAAGATGTCAGATTTTATTGTTGAAAAATTAACCAAGTCCGTTGGGGACAAGACGGTTTTTAAAGAGATTTCATTCATTATCCATGATCTGGATCGTATCGGGATCATTGGTGTCAATGGGACAGGTAAGACAACCTTATTAGATGTTGTATCAGAACGTATTGGTTTTGATGGTGACGTGTCACCTTTTACCAAGGCTAATGGTTATAAGATAGCTTATTTGACTCAGGAGCCTGAATTTGATGATAGCAAGACAGTGCTTGATACGGTCTTGTCATCAGACCTTCGTGAGATGGCTTTGATTCGTGAATATGAGACCCTCATGGCGGATTATTCTGAAGATAATCAATCTCGTTTAGAGAAGGTTATGGCTGAGATGGATAGTCTTGATGCTTGGTCCGTTGAGAGCGAGGTTAAGACGGTTTTATCTAAGCTAGGTTTGTCAGACCTCTCTCAAAAGGTTGGAGACCTCTCAGGTGGTCTGAGACGCCGTGTACAGTTGGCTCAGGTTCTCTTGAATGATGCAGATCTCTTGCTCTTGGATGAGCCAACCAACCATCTGGATATTGACACTATTGCTTGGTTGACTAATTTTCTAAAGTCTTCCAAAAAAACGGTTCTCTTTATTACCCACGATCGTTATTTCTTGGATAATGTGGCAACTCGTATCTTTGAGCTAGACCAGGCTAATTTGATTGAATATCAAGGCAATTACCAGGACTACGTACGTCTCAAGGCTGAACAAGATGAGCGTGATGCAGCAGCTCTTCATAAGAAAAAGCAACTCTATAAGCAGGAGTTGGCATGGATGAGAACGCAACCACAGGCACGTGCGACTAAACAACAAGCTCGCATCAATCGTTTTAAGGATCTTAAGGGTGAAGTACATCAAACGGTCAATAATGACGATTTTGAAATTAACTTTGAGACTAGTCGTATTGGTAAGAAGGTAGTTAACTTCGAGCATGTCGATTTTGCTTATGAAGATGGTAAGCCAATTCTCAATGACTTCAACCTTATCATGCAAAACCGTGACCGTATAGGTATTGTTGGGGATAACGGTGTCGGAAAATCAACCCTGCTTAATCTCATTAATGGCGATCTTGTTCCCACAGCTGGTGTTCTAGATATTGGGGAGACGGTACGTATTGGCTATTTCTCGCAGCAGATTAAAGATATGGATGAGAGCAAGCGTGTCATTAACTACTTGCAAGAAGTCGCAGATGAAGTCAAAACAACTGTTGGGACGACCAGCATCACAGAGCTCTTAGAGCAATTCCTTTTTCCTCGTTCTACCCATGGAACACAGATTGCCAAGCTATCTGGTGGCGAAAAGAAACGTCTTTATCTGCTCAAGATTCTGATTGAAAAGCCTAACGTTCTGCTTTTGGATGAGCCGACAAATGATTTGGATATTGCGACTTTGACTGTTTTGGAGAATTTCCTCAATGGTTTTGGCGGCCCTGTCGTTACCGTAAGTCACGACCGCTATTTCTTGGACAAGGTGGCTAACAAGATTCTAGCTTTTGAGGAGGGTGGCGTGCGTGAGTTCTATGGTAACTACACTGACTACCTTGATGAAAAAGCTTTCTTACAAGAGCAATCAGCCCTCCTAGAGAAAGAAAAAGAGCAAGCTAGCGTAAAGGTTGAGAAGGTCAAAGAGGACAAAAGACGCATGAGCTATTTTGAAAAACAAGAGTGGGCGACTATCGAAGATGAGATTGCCGACCTTGAAGCTAAAATCGAAGAGATTGAAGCAGCCATGCTTGAAAATGCTAGTGATTATGGACAGCTAGCAAGTCTTCAACGTGATTTAGACACTGCTAATGAAACCTTGCTTGAAAAATACGAGCGTTATGAGTATTTGAGTGAGCTAGAGGGATAAACTCTTTAACATTCAAAGCATGCTAAAAGCCCTGCATATGCAAGGCTTTTTTATATTATTACATAGTGAAATAACTTTGTTCTACCATAAGCGGAAGGAAAAGGAGAGGACAGATACGCCCGCAAAGATGATTAAGGAAGCCACCAAGCGACCAATAAGAAAGGCTGAGAAAAATGGTGCGCT
>DBFVHV010000331.1:0-2670 GCA_048524165.1 Streptococcus sp. | reverse complement strand
GCTGGATCTATTCACAGATGCCACCACCGAGAATTGAACTCGGAACGGAGCATTACCATTGCTCTATTATACCATTTAACTATAGCGGCAACTGTTTATATCTTACCATATCACTGTTTAGCGTGGCAAGACATTTTACTTATTTTTTATAAATTTAAGTCTTGGTAAGGGGTACGGTAGCCAATCTGTAAAACCTTACCATCCTTAATCAAGATAGGACGTTTTATCAACATCCCATCTGAGGCCAAGAGATCAACAGCTTCATCAAGAGACAATGTTGGTAGCTTATCTTTTAAACCTAGAGAACGATAGGATTGTCCACTCGTATTAAAGAATTTCTTGAGCCCTAAATCTGACTTCGCTAAGAGTTCCTTTAACAATTGAGCTGAGGGAGGATTTTCCTTAATATTAATAGAATCGACCTCAAGACCTAATTGATTGAGTTCAGCTTTTGCCTTACGACAAGTGCTACATTTTGGATATTCATAAAAAGTGTACATATTTTTCTCCTCTTCTCTAGCATAAGCTATCTATCTAAGACTTGTCAAACCTGAGGCCTTCCAAACGGAGTAAGAAACGCTTGGCATCCTCTCCTGCCGCATAATTTCCTAAGTGACCACTACTGGGCAAAACACGATGACAAGGGATGAGAATCAGCCAAGGATTCTTACCAACAGCAGTTCCTACAGCTTGTGCTGATTGACATGAGATTGCCTTACCAATCTGACCATAAGAACTGCTTTGACCATATGGAATAGCTCTTAAAGCTGACCAAACCTTTTGTTGAAAAGCAGTCCCTCTATCAGCTAGAGGGAGATCGGCTGGACTTGGTTTGTCACCTTTAAAATAGGCATCCAACCATGTCCTGGACATTTCTAAGATAGAATTTGAAGCATCTACTAAGTTCTCTTCATCAAGACCAGCCTGATAATGATTTTGTCCTTCTAACCATATGCCATAGAGGACTTCCTCACCAGCCACCAAGGACAGGCGACCAATAGGTGATACATAATACTGACGATAAAGCATATTTTAATTATTCCAAAAAGACAGGAAATCCTTGTTCCTGTCATCTTAATTCTATTTATTTACCTTTGATCAAACGTACACGTACGATATTGTCGCTAGCCTCAAACTTAGCAACCAACTCATCAATCTTAGACTTGTCTGTTTCATCAAGGTCAAGAAGGGTATAAGCATACTCTCCCTTTGAACGGTTAATGATATTATCAATATTGATATTAAAATCAGAGACCGCTGTTGAAATACGGGCCACAATGTTAGGCACGTTTTTATTAATCAAGGTGATACGATAAGGAGCGCTCAAGGCCTGTTGTACACGTGGGAAGTTAACAGAATTGATAATTTCACCAGTTTCCATGAAGCGACGGATGGTTTGACCAGCCATAATAGCACAGTTAAGCTCTGCTTCACCAGTTGAACCACCAACGTGTGGGAACACTGTCACATTAGGCTTGTTAAGCAGTTCTTCTGTCCCAAAGTCAGTGATATAACGTTTTACTACACCTGTTTCTAAAGCATCAAAGAGCGCATCATTCTCTACCAATTCTGCACGGGCAAAGTTGATGATTGTTGTTCCTTTTTGCATGAGGTTAAAGGCATCTGCATTGAAAGTACCTTTCGTATCAGGTGTCAATGGAACGTGAACAGTGATATAGTCACAGTTTTCAAAGATTGCTTTGAGATCAGAAACACGTCTAACATGGTGAGAAATATTCCAAGCCGCTTCAATAGAAACATATGGGTCGTAGCCATAGACCTTCATCCCCAAACGGTAGGCATCGTTAGCAATACGTGCACCAATTGCACCGAGGCCGATAACACCCAGTGTCTTACCAGCAATTTCGCTACCCGCAAACTGCTTCTTACCCGCTTCGATTTGTTTAGGCACATCGTCACCAGTAAGCGTATTAACCCACGCATTGGCCGCAATATAATCACGTGCTGAAAGCAAGATAGAAGCCAAAACAGCTTCTTTAACTGCATTAGCATTAGCTCCTGGAGTATTGAAGACAACAATCCCTTTTTGAGTTGCTTCATCAACTGGGATATTGTTAGTTCCAGCACCGGCACGCGCAATGGCCTTCAAGTTTTCAGGGAAAACTGTATCATGGAGATTTTGACTACGAATGATATAAGCATCCGGATTTTCCGCTAAATCACCATCAATTTGGAAATGATTTCCAAGTTCCTTCAAACCAATTTGGTTAATATTATTATACGTTTTTACGCTAAATACCATAATTTTATTCCTCTTAAATTAATGAATCCCGTGGTGAGCAGCTTCATCAACTTCTTGATAAAAAGCCTTCTCCCTCTTGGTTTTGATTTTCTGATAGGCAAGTCGTTCACCATCAATAGGAACCTTACCACAATAGACATAGCCAAGTTTCTCCAAAATATGCTGCATGACAAGATTTTTTTCATGCGTGTCGCAACGGAAATCATGCGCATCTGTCCCCTCAATAAGACCTTGAATAAAGGTTTGAGCGATTTTCTGACCCGTAAATTCTCTTAAAACGGCAATTCTATGAAAGGTAACATAGCGCTTATTATGATGCTTCCAATCTCCATCATAGATTTGGTCGTAAGCAGGGTCTCCATCAGTAATCACAGCAGCATACGAAACAATTTGACCGTCAATGATAC
>DBFVHV010000330.1:0-3661 GCA_048524165.1 Streptococcus sp. | reverse complement strand
GACGATTGCTTTGCTGATAAAACCATTATCCTTGTTCATAATCATAAATCCCTCACTTTTATTTGGTTAACTCTAACAGAGCTAACAACACGTCCAATTTACTGCTGTACTTAGGTAAAAGATTGGTTGAGCTGTTTGACCAACCCTTCACCCAGATAACAATCTTAGCATGCAAAATCCTTGATTTCAAGCATTTCTTAAATTTTTAAGCATTTTAAAGAAATGACAACTTCATGTCTTAAAATTGATGACAATCTATTATCAGATTAGCTTTTTTAAGCTATGCAAATGGTAATTTCTTTAAGCGGTACTTAGCAAAATAATAGTTGTTTTTTAGATAGCTTCTTCAGAAAACACTTTTGATAACTTATCTCCTAAAAAATTTTATCGGATAGCAAAATTTTGTCCAAACATTTTTAAAGCAAATATAAAAAATCATTCTTGAAGGAGGAAGTCAGATTTTCAAGATCCTAAGATAGGATTAGAAAACAGACCGCCTAAACAACTACCGAGAAAGGCACAACAGCAAGACTTTCTAACTATTCCATAAAACACTATCCAATAAATACCTAATCTTAAAGATAACTTACTCTCATTTATTCGTTTGATTTTAAGGTGTTTGCAACTTCTTTAAAATTATCACACACAAAAAAAATCATTACTAAAAATTCGTCATTTCCCCTAAACAAATTAAGTCATATGAAAAATGCATACCTCAATTTCAAAAAAATGTCAGCATCCCATACGCTAGACATTTTAAAAAGCTTCTTTATATAACTAGCATCAACTCTGACCGAAAAATAAACCCACTTTGGCTAGACCATCATGAAACATTTACCGCCCTAAGCTCTCCGATAAATATAGAAACTTGGAAAAACAGTAAATCCACTCAGTAAAAGGCTAAAAATAGCCTAACTTTATAATCAAATCACCAAATATTTACCTCACTCAAGGCTCATCTGAAAAAGTATTTTCTCATATGTAAACGCTTCGTCCACATTTCTGTCACATGTAAGAAATTCTTATCTCCTTTTAACCCTTTTTTTCCAAAAAAGCTAGATATTCCAAGGAAAATTCGTTACAATAGGGTACGGAAAGATAGGTAATTAACAGCATCATTATATTCATATGAAAGGGAAATTCATGGCTTATATTCAAATGAAGCATAGCTATAAACGCTATAAAACCGGTGATCTGGAAATTATCGCAAACAATGACGTAAGCTTTGACATTGAAAAAGGGGAGCTTGTCGTCATCCTAGGTGCCTCTGGCGCTGGAAAATCAACCGTTCTTAACATCTTAGGTGGTATGGACACCAATGACGAAGGTCGCGTCATTATTGATGGTAAGGATATCTCCGAATACTCAGCCAGGGAACTTACGACTTATCGTCGTGAGGACGTTGGTTTTGTATTCCAATTTTACAACTTAGTTTCAAACCTTACGGCCAGGGAAAACGTCGAACTAGCATCTGAAATCGTTCCAGATGCTAAAGATGCTACCCAAACACTTGTCGAAGTCGGACTGGGTGACCGCTTAGACAACTTCCCATCACAACTCTCTGGTGGGGAACAACAACGTGTTGCCATTGCACGTGCCGTTGCAAAGAATCCAAAGATTCTTCTTTGTGACGAACCGACGGGGGCTCTGGATTATCAAACAGGGAAACAAATCCTAACCCTCCTTCAAGATATGGCGCGCAAACAGGGAACAACTGTTATCATTGTTACCCATAATGCTTCTCTAGCTCCAATTGCCGATCGTGTGATTCGTATGCACGATGCCAAGATTAAGAGTGTGGAACTTAATCCTAATCCACAAAAAATCGAGGACTTGGAATACTAGAAAGGAGCAACGTCATGAAAAAAACAACTTATTGGAAAGATGTTTGGCGAACCTTTGTAGCTTCTAAGGGGCGTATGCTCTCTATTGCCTTGCTTATGGCACTGGGATCCTTTGCCTTGATTGGTCTTAAAGTAACCTCTCCTAATATGAAAAAAACTGGAGAACACTTTTTCAAGACCCATCAAACAGCTGACTTGAGCTTAATCAGCACTTACAGCATCAACCAGACCGATCAGGATCTTCTTAATACGATTAAGGATAAGAATGTGAGCATCGAGTATGGTTATTTCAAAGATGCTGTTATCAAGGGGACGAATACGACATTTCGTATCTTCTCAAAACCTAAAAATATCTCCACCTACGACCTTGTTGAGGGAAAAATGCCTAATAAGGAAGGGGAAATTGCTCTTTCTTCAACATATAAGGAAGAATATAGCATAGGAGAAAAGATTAACTTTTCTGAGCCTGTAGATAGCTCAGGGCAAAAACAGTTAAAAGAACAAACATATACCATTACTGGTTTCGTCAATTCCTCTGAACTCCTTTCGAGGAACCGACTTGGTAATGCTAGCGCAGGTACCGGGAAACTGGATGGTTATGCCATTGTTCCGGAGACAGATTTCACCTCTAATGATTACATGATTGCCCGTATTCGTTACAAGGATTTGGAAAATGTTAGTCCTTTTAGTAAGGAATATGCTGATAAGGTCTCAGAAAGAAAGGCAGAACTCAAGAATCTCTTTAAGGACGAACCTGAAAAACGTCTAGCTGAGCTCAAAAATCAGTCTCAAGCTCAAATCACTCAAGCTAAACAAGAACTCGAAACAGCACTCGCACAGACTCAACAAATGACACCAGCAACCCCTGCTGAAGCTGCTAGTGTAAAAGAGGCTACTAGCAAGATTGAAGCCAAGCAAAAAGAACTCGAAGAAAGTCAAGCAATGCTTGATAATTTACCAGAACCTAGCTACAAGTTCTACTCTCGCCGAGAGATTCCGGGTTCTGAGGGTTATGTTGCTTATGAAAGTAATATAAACATCATCCACGATGTAAGTAACATCTTCCCTGTCGCTCTCTACTTTATGGCAGCTTTGGTTACCTTTGTAACCATGGGGCGCTTTGTGGAGGAAGAACGCGGTAAAGCTGGTATTTTCAATGCCCTCGGCTACAGTAATTCACGAATTATCCACAAATTCGTCATTTATGGATTGGTTACGAGTATTACTGGTACAACCGCTGGGGTTATTACAGGGCACACACTACTTCCAATACTCATCCACAACACTTATAAGAGCGATTTGCAACTTCCTGCATTCGAATTGCACTTCTACCTGGGACTTACCCTTGTAGCCTTCCTTTTAGGTCTCTTATCTGCTGTACTACCTGCCTTTGCGGTCGCCAAGAAAGAGCTCTGGGAAAAACCTTCCCAACTCCTCCTTCCAAAGCCGCCTCGAGCAGGAGCTAAGATTATCCTAGAACGGATTACCCCTCTTTGGAAACGTCTCAGTTTCACGGAAAAAGTTACCATGCGTAATATTTTCCGCTATAAGCAACGGATGTTTATGACCCTATTTGGTGTCGCAGGTTCTATCGCCTTGCTTTTTGCAGGTTTAGGGATTAGATCTTCTGTATCTAACCTTAACCAGCAACAGTTTGAAGACATCATTCACTATGATATGATTGTTGCCAAACAGCCAAATACGTCAAGCGCTTTAGATGAGGAACTCACTAAGATCCTCGATAGCAAAGATGTGAAAGAGTACTTGAATGTTCATTTTGAAACCTTGCAAAAAATCGCTGGTAGCAATAAGGACAC
>DBFVHV010000329.1:0-6662 GCA_048524165.1 Streptococcus sp. | reverse complement strand
CCTCGGTGTCGTTCCAACTAAGGAACCATTCCAAAAACTCTTTAACCAAGGGATGATTTTGGGAACCAGCTACCGTGACCACCGTGGGGCTCTTGTGGCGACTGACAAGGTTGAAAAACGTGACGGTTCCTTCTTCCATGTGGAAACAGGAGAAGAGTTGGAGCAAGCACCAGCTAAGATGTCTAAATCTCTCAAGAACGTTGTCAATCCAGACGATGTAGTGGAACAATACGGTGCTGATACCCTTCGTGTCTATGAAATGTTCATGGGACCACTCGATGCTTCTATCGCTTGGTCAGAAGAAGGCTTGGAAGGAAGCCGTAAATTCCTTGACCGTGTTTACCGTTTGATTACAAGTAAGGAAATCGTTGCGGACAACAATGGTGCTCTTGACAAAGTTTACAACGAAACCGTTAAATCTGTCACTGAGCAAATCGAGTCAATGAAATTCAACACAGCCATTGCCCAACTCATGGTCTTTGTCAACGCGGCTAACAAGGAAGATAAACTCTATGTGGATTATGCTAAAGGCTTTATCCAATTGATCGCTCCATTTGCGCCTCACTTGGCAGAAGAACTCTGGCAAACAGTGGCAGCAACAGGTGAGTCAATCTCTTATGTAGCTTGGCCAACATGGGACGAAAGCAAATTGGTCGAAGACGAAATCGAAATCGTCGTCCAAATCAAAGGAAAAGTCCGTGCCAAACTCATGGTTGCTAAAGATCTGTCACGCGAAGAATTGCAAGAAGTCGCTCTCGCTGACGAAAAAGTCAAAGCAGAGATTGATGGCAAGGAAATCGTGAAAGTGATTGCGGTACCTAATAAACTCGTTAATATTGTCGTGAAATAAAAATGAATCCTTCGGAGCTAAGCTCTGGAGGATTTTAAATCGAAAAATATAATTCTATTCCCACCATCTCACCACTTAACCTGACATTTCAACCACTTATCCTCAAAAGCCGTTTTTCCGACGGCTTTTTTGTTAGGCTAAATGTGTCAGAAGGAGGGAAAAATATGATTTTACAAGCTAAACATTTAACAAAACGGTACGGTAATCACACGGCTGTTGACGATATTCAGTTACAGTTTGAAAAAGGAAGTTTTAATGCTATTTTGGGTCCCAATGGTGCAGGAAAATCAACAACTATTTCCATGTTAATAGGTCTAAAAGAACCAACACAAGGTCAGGTTCTATATGCACCAAATACAAAACTCGGAGTTGTTTTTCAAGCTAGTGTACTGGATGAGATGCTGACGGTTAGGGAAAATCTGATTATTCGTGCTAAACAGTATAAAGGGCTTAAACCTAATCGTGTGTCAGATCTCATTAATCGATTAGGTCTATCAGCTTTCCAAAAACAAAAATACGGGACGCTTTCAGGTGGTCAAAAGCGTCGGGTGGACATTGCGCGTGCACTTCTCTCACAACCAGATATATTATTCTTGGATGAGCCAACAACGGGTTTGGATATCCAAACTCGGAAGTCTATTTGGGATTTGCTCTATCAATTGCAGAGGGAAGAGGGGATGACCGTTGTACTGACCACGCATTATCTTGATGAGGCAGATGAAGCTAATCAGATTTATATTGTGGACCATGGGAAAGTGATTGCTCAAGGATCGGCATTAGATATTAAGAGTCAGTATGCAAAAAACATCTTGAAGATTCGCTTCAAGGAGATACAGCAGATAGAAAGTCTCAAAACTTCGGGAATGTCAGTAGAGCAACAAAGTCAATTGGAGTATGTTTTTCAACCCGAGAGTGAAAGGGAAGCCATTGATTACCTGGCAAAAGTTAGAGATAAAATAGCCCATTTTGAGTTTCGTCCAGGGACCATGGATGATGCCTTTATTGCACTTACAGGAAGGGAGGTCCGCTAATGATAGCCTTACTAAAGCGAAATTTTTTATTGTATTTTAGGAATCGTTCAGGAGTTTTCTTCTCCCTGTTGGGAGCCTTGATTTCCTTTATTCTCTATATTATCTTTCTCCAAAAGAATCTAACGGATGCCTGGGCTCAGCTTCCCAATAGTGGTCCTTTGTTAAATAATTGGCTAATGAGTGGAACGCTAGCAGTGACAGGGATTACGACTAGTCTGGCTGCCTTGACTCAGCTGGTAAAGGACCGTGAACGTCAAGTAGATCAGGACCTTTATTTATCGAATCATGGGAAATGGCGATTAGCATTTTCGTATCTGGCGAGTGCAATCATCATTTCTTTATCTATGCAGGTTCTTATGTATGTGCTGATGTGTGGCTATTTTAGAGAAATTCCCAAACTATCCATACTACCTGAAGTACTCCTCATTATGCTGCTTAGTAGCCTGCTTTCTAGCTTGGTGAATGCCATTTTTGTTCATTTTTTCCAATCAGTAGACAGTCTTGGAAAGTTTGCGACCATAGTGGGTACAGCTTCTGGCTTTTTGGTAGGAACCTATGTACCTTTGGGCGTTCTACCCAATTTTGCTCAACTACTAATGAAATGTACCCCAGCAACTTATATTGCTGCACTTTATCGGCAAGTCCTCATGAATGAAACATTAAGTGAGATCTTTAAAGGTCAAGACGATCTTCGTCAAGAGTTTCAAGAGAAAATGGGTGTTCAACTCAAGTGGCAAGACTTGTTGACAAAGGAAAATACTTACCTTATAGTGTTAGGAGGTATTCTTCTAGTAGGCATTCTTTGGGCTGTTGTAGTGAAAAAGTCTAGTAAGAAAAAATAAGTGAGAGTTGGAATAGGAATGAAAATTCGTTTTGAAGAAAAATCAGATATTTCGACAGAGGACCCCTGTGTGGTCATCCAAGCGGAGCGATTATCTAATCAAGCACGAGAGGTAATGGATTACCTCGAACAATTTTCAGTTGTAAATCAAGTGGTGATTCCTATTAAAACGGATGATTATTTGGTTATGGTAAAAATTGATGACATTATCCTAGCTGAGATTGATAAGAATGTGTTAACAATTTATACAGTAAACGAAACCTATACGATGAGAGAAACACTGACAAACTTTCAGCATCGCATCAATCGTCGAAGTTTTTTGCAGATATCACGTCATGCTGTTATGAATATAGACCATCTGGAGTCTTTATCAGATAGTTTTTCTGGAAATATGATGGCTAAAATGACAGGTGGTGTTAAGTCTAGTGTCAGCCGAAAATATGTCAAATCCTTAATGGATTATTTAGGGGTCTAGGAGGAATCAATGAAACGTTTAATTGCTTATTTTGTATCCGGCGTGAGAACGGGATCGTTCTTCTACCTTGCCCTCCTTTTACTAGGTCAACTATTTCCCCAGCTTATCTATCCAAAAGTTAGTGTGGGAAATATTTTAGCCCTCTTTATGATGAGTGGCTTAATGGGAATGCTCTCGTGGATTTTGGAAGAGCTTGACCGTATGTCGTATAGACTTAGAGTAATCTTACATTTCTTGTTGACGGCGATTGTACTGATAGGGACTTGTCTAATAGCGGGTTGGATTGATGCTTTGCTGAATCCTATCATATGGATTGTCTTCATTTCCGTTTATATTATTATCTGGCTTTACCTCATTTGGCAAATGCATATGAGAACCCAACGTATTAATCAAGCCTTATTACATCGTCGAAGTCAGAAAAAGAAAGAAAAGTAAGAAATTGTACGAACTTCAAAAAAGACTCTCTTCCCCTTGACCTTCACGCCACGTCATAGCCTATACTCTTAATCAGAGAGGAGTTCTAATGAAATCTGTAAAAGAAGTGAGCCAACTATCAGGTGTCAGCGTGCGCACCCTTCATTATTATGACGAAATTGATTTGCTGAAGCCGTCAATGGTTGCTGAAAATGGCTACCGTTACTATAATCGCGATGCGGTTGTCCGTTTGCAGGAAATATTGCTTTACCGTGAGTTAGACTTTCCTCTCAAAAAAATTAAGGAAATTGTAGGCCAAGCAGGCTATGATAAAGTACAAGCGCTTAAGGATCAAATCAAGCTCTTAGAGTTGAAAAAATCCCGTTTAGAAGCCGTCATAGCTCATGCTAAGGCCTTACAAATGGAGGAAGAGGAAATGTCATTTGAAGCATTTGATCAAAAAACGTTGGAAGAATTTCAGCAAGAAGCCCAGGCTAGATGGGGTCAGACAGAAACTTATCAAGCTTTTGCGGCTAAGGGGGAGGAATCCTTCCCTAAAGTTACAAAAGAGATGACTGCAATTATGTCTACCTTTGGTCAACTCAAGGAGTCCAATCCCGGTGATGATAGTGTTCAGGAGCAAGTAAAGGTGTTGCAAGATTATATTAGTCAGCATTTTTATCCATGTGACCAAACGGTATTAGCTGGGCTAGGTCAGATGTACCAAACAGATAATCGCTTTTCTAGCTTTATCGATAAAGTCGGAGGAGCAGGGACTGCGGCTTTTCTAGCAGAAGCTATTCGTATTTATTGTCAATAAACCAAGGCCAAAGTTCGTAAGACTTTGGCTTTTTCTCATGCCATAGTGACATTTATGTCACTATTTTTATAAACATTAAATGATTATAATTAATGTATCGTTTTAGAAGGCGATTAGTTAAAGCTTTCTATTGATTTACTTGAAAATTTCTTGTGGATAATCAGCGGAAAGTTAATCGCACTCTAACCAAAATCACATTTACGGAGGGAATCATGTCCATTTTAACCATTGACCACATCTCAAAGTACTATAATCTCGATGGTACAAACCAAGAGCGCGCTTTGAACGATGTCACACTTGAGATTGCACCAGGAAAGATCACTGCCATCTACGGGCCATCTGGCTGTGGTAAGACCAGTCTGCTTAGTATTATTAGCGGCTTGGACAGTCAGTATCAAGGTAATCTTTATTTCAAAAATCAGAATATGCGTGATTTTTCAGAGCGTGACTTGACCTATTTTAGAAAGGCCCATATTGGCTTCGTCTTCCAAAATTTCAATCTTATCCCTCATCAAACAGTCCTTGAAAATGTCAAGATGCCTCTTTACGTTAAAAATATGACTGATAAAGAGATGGTCGAGATTGCAGAAAGAGAGCTCAGCCGTCTTGGGATTGGAGATTTTATCAAGAAAAATGTTAAGCAGCTTTCTGGTGGACAAAAACAACGTGTGGCCATTGCCCGTGCCCTAGTCAATAATCCAGAAATGATTGTGGCTGATGAACCGACAGGTTCTCTTGATTCTCAGTCTCAGGAAAACGTCCTAGAGGTATTTAAAGAGTTAGCTGAGGCAGGTAAGACTGTGATTATCGTAACCCATAACCCTGAGGTGGCGGATTATGCGGATGTTGTCATTAAAATGAAGGATGGTGAAGTCGTTGAAACAATCGAAAAATAAGGGGTTGACCCTCAAAAACAAATTCAAATTATCTTTAAGCAATTTTATGGAACGTAAGTGGCGTAATCTTTTGATTGCGACAGCCACTTCTATTGGTTTTATTGGTGTTTTAATTTCCTTTGGTTTGGGAAATGCTATTGTTGGTATGATTAATGACAGTACCGATGGTGGCAACATTCCATCCCAAATTCAGATTAGTCTTAGTGCAAAATCAGCAGCTAGAGGGGTTCTAAATGCGGATGATGAGAAGTTTATTCGTAGTCAGGTTAAGAGTGATGACATTAAATATTTGGAGAGTCCCTTCGGAATGAACATGGCAAGTCTTACCCTTGATGGTAAGACCATGGATTTCAGCAAGGACCTTCCCAACTATTCTCAGGTTATCAGTCTTTACGAGAACACAAAAATCTCTACATCTCGCAATAGTAAGGATAAGATTACAGCCGGGAAGCCTTTTAAATCCGCAGATGAAAAGGGGTTAACCCTTCCGATGAGCTTTGTCAAACATTACAATGAAGAAACAGGGAAGAAGCTCAAGGCTAAAGACTTTATCGGTAAAGAAATTTCAGCTCAGATTGTTGAAAATACTGCTGAGGGAACAAAGGTAGCGGAAATCAAGACTAAGATTGTCCGTATTGTTGATGACAGCGAGGACGCTGAAGAGAGCAGCAGTTATATGCCAGCCAAACAACTGGAAGCTGTACTCAAAGAAAATGGCTTTACCAAGACAGTCTCTTACATGCTTTTGGAACTTAAGGACCCGGCAAAGACTAAGGAAGTCACTAAAAAGTTACAGAAAAACAAGAAGTACCTGGTGCTGTCACAGCAGGCTATCCTAGATGTCATTATTAAATTCATCCGTGTTATCCAGGCTCTCTTGATTATCCTTTCGTCACAAGCTATCCTAGTTTCGGCTGTTATGATTGGGATTATCATCTATATCAATATCATGCAACGCTCAAAAGAGATTGGTGTTATGAAGGCCGTAGGTTACCTTAATCGTGACGTGAAGGCTATCTTTGTTTATGAAGCACTTTGGATCACGGGCATCTCACTGGCTCTTGCCCTCCTTGTATCACAAGGAATTGGAAGCTTGGCCAACATAATTGTTTCACATCTCTACCCAAGTGTCAGCAAGGTATTTGACCTAAATCTGGAATCAATGCTCATCATGCTTGCCTTCTCACTCTTGATGGGCTATGTGTCAGCCTACCTTCCAGCACGTAAAATCAGTAAAATGGACCCCGTCGAGTCCCTAAGATATGAATAGAAATGAAGAGTGGTCTATCAAGGCTACTCTTTTTCGTCAAAAGAACCATTAGAAAAATCGGAAAA
>DBFVHV010000328.1:0-2101 GCA_048524165.1 Streptococcus sp. | reverse complement strand
AAATATCTAGATCAAGCCCCACCTGGTTCATGGGGTTATCAGCGATTTGGCTGACTCTGACATCATTATCCGCTGACATGGAAATGGTCCCTCCAGTGTGAAGGACTAGGATTTTTTATATCATTTATACTGCTCACTCTCATATTTATGTTATAATTTATTTTAGCATAAAATGTTAGAAGGAGGGGAGCTCTGTGGCGATTAAAGCAGTCTTTTTTGATATTGATGGGACTTTTTTAAATGACCGAAAGCGCGTGTCGAGTTCAACCAAAAAAGCTATCAGTCAAATGAAGGACGATGGAATCTTGGTTGGTTTGGCAACAGGTCGTGGTCCAGGATTTGTTCAGCCTTTCATGGACAATCTGGGTCTGGATTTTGCTGTGACTTATAATGGTCAGTATATCTTGACCCACGACAAGGTTCTCTATCAAAACCAGCTCCCTAAATCAACTATCTACAACTTGATCCGCTATGCTACCAAACACCGTAGAGAGATTTCTCTAGGGACTAGCACAGGACTGGTTGGTTCCAATATCATCAGTATGGGGACTAGTAAGTTTGGGCAAATGGTAAGCCGTATTGTGCCAAAGTCTTGGGCTAAGATGGTGGAACGTAGTTTTAAATCCTTAATTCGTCGTTTCAAGCCACAAAGCATGGAGACCCTCAAAACAATCATGCGCGAGCCTGTTTATCAGGTGGTTATGGTAGCGACAGTGGGTGAAACCCAGGCTATCGAGGAAAAATTTCCACACGTGAAGATTACACGTTCGAGCCCTTATTCAGCCGATATCATTTCAGCTGGACAGTCTAAACTTAAAGGAATTGCCCATTTAGGTGAGGTTTTTGGTTTCGAACTCAGTGAGGTTATGGCCTTCGGAGATTCGGAAAATGACCTAGAAATGCTATCTGGTGTTGGTATTGGTGTTGCCATGGGAAATGGTGAAGACGAACTGAAAGACCAGGCTACCCATGTGACCGATACCAATAACCAAAACGGGATTGCAAAAGCCTTGTCCCATTATGGTTTGATTC
Organism: Streptococcus sp.; assembly: GCA_048524165.1. Classification (GTDB taxonomy): domain Bacteria; phylum Bacillota; class Bacilli; order Lactobacillales; family Streptococcaceae; genus Streptococcus. The sequence goes on along the minus strand of DBFVHV010000328.1, from coordinate 1,069 downwards.
ATTTTGAAACAGAGAATTCATTCACCAGTGATGATGACAACTTTAACAAGGTTAAGGCTTTCCACCATTTGATGGATGGCTCTACCAATGATATGCCTCGTGTCTATAGTATAGAAGAGGCTAGTCATCGTTCGGACTTTAAGTTGGAGGAAATTGTCGAGTTTCTTTATGCCTCATCAGGTGGGGACAAGCGTGTCTTTGGGCAAGCTATTCTAGATTTACATGCTGCTCTTGATAAGGCTGCACTCAAGGTTAGTTCTAAAGAGCACCCAGAGTCAACTATGGTTGGCCAGGTGGATGCTTTGACAGACTTGCTTTATTTGACCTATGGTTCATTTGTTCTTATGGGGGTGGATCCTAAGCCTTTCTTTGATACCGTTCATGAGGCTAATATGGGTAAAATTTTCCCAGATGGCAAGGCTCACTTTGATCCAGTTACTCATAAAATCCTTAAACCGAGTGACTGGGAAGAGCGCTTTGCGCCAGAACCTCATATAAAACGAGAGTTGGATCGTCAGATTCAGAAATCTATCCAAAGAAATAAATAAGAAGATAAAAAGGTTTGGACAGTCTGCTCCAAACCTTTTTCTAATAAAAATGACATTTATTAATAGCTCTATTTGTGGTAAAATAATGTCATTCTATGTAATTTTAAGGAGATTATTATGACTAAAGCAGATTGGTTAGATTTTTTTGAAGCCATCAATGGTCGTTCAGCGACTGAAGAAGAAATTGCAGCAGCACTTGCAGCAGGTGAGTTCCAAGATGACGCACCAGCAGTTGAAGCGGCTCCTGTTCAAGAAGCACCAGCACAACCAGCATTTGCTGATGTTCAAGAAACACCAGCACAAGAAGCACCAGCGCAACCAACTTTCGCGAGTGCTCAAGAAGTACCAACACAAGAAGCACCCGCAGAACCAGCTTTTGCTAGTGCACAAGGAGTAGCAGCACAAGAACCACAACCGCAAAATCCTTTTGCAAATGCTCAGGTTGCTCAAGCACAAGCAACCTTTGCAGGGGCTCAATCAGCTCCAGTTCAAGGAGTGCCAAATCAAGCAGTGCAACCACA
>DBFVHV010000327.1:0-1546 GCA_048524165.1 Streptococcus sp. | reverse complement strand
ATTGACATGTATTGAATTTGCGCGTCATGTCCTTCATTTGGATGGGGCTAACTCAGCTGAGCTTGACCCAGAAACTAAATACCCAATTATTGATATTATGCGTGATCAAATTGACATTGAAGACATGGGTGGTACTCTTCGTCTCGGTCTTTACCCATGTAAGTTGAAACCAGGTTCTAAGGCTGCTGCAGCTTATGGCAACCAAGAAGTTGTTCAACGTCGTCACCGTCACCGTTATGAATTTAATACTAAATTCCGTGAACAGTTTGAGGCTGAAGGCTTTGTATTCTCAGGTGTGTCACCAGATAATCGTTTGATGGAAGTTGTAGAACTCCCAGACAAGAAATTCTTTGTAGCAGCGCAATACCACCCAGAATACCATAGCCGTCCAAACCATGCTGAAGAACTTTACACTGCCTTTGTGACAGCAGCGGTTGAAAATGCTAAATAATTATCTAAGACAGAGTGGGATAGCCTACTCTGTTTTTTATTGGCTCCTTTTATGCTAAAATAAAGGGAATAATAAGAAAGAACGAGGAAAACAAATGGCTAAATTTGGCTTTTTGTCAGTATTAGAAGAAGAACTGGATAAGCACCTGGACTATGATTTTGCGATGGACTGGGATAAAAAGAATCATGCTGTGGAAGTAACGTTTATCCTGGAAGCGCAAAACAGTAGCAATGTCGAGACTATTGATGATAAGGGTGAAGTGTCTGATGAAGATGTCATTTTTGAGGATTACGTGCTCTTTTACAATCCAGCAAAATCACGTTTTGATGAAGAGGACTACCTAGTGACAATTCCATATGAACCTAAGAAAGGTCTATCTCGTGAGTTTTTGTCCTATTTTGCGGAGACCTTGAATGAGGTGGTAACAGAAGGATTGAGTGACTTGATGGATTTTCTATCTGATGATGGACCTGAGGAATTCGGTTTGATTTGGGACAAAGAAGCTTTCGAAAAAGGAAAAGCTCAACTTGAAGAGAAGGAATTTTTTGCTTATCCAAGGTATTAAAGGGAGCGAAAAGGGATGGATGCTTATCTAAAGGATCAGTTGGATTTTACAGGTGTTAAGGCTGCCTTGCTCGTAGAGAAAAGTATTCTGGTCATTCTTAGAGACAGTAAGCCAGATATTCCTTGGCCAAATAAATGGGACTTGCCAGGTGGTGGCCGTGAAGGGACCGAAAGTCCTTTTGACTGTGCGGCGCGTGAAGTTTACGAAGAATTGACTATCCAACTGTTGAAAGAGGACATAGTCTGGTCTCGGATCTACCCCAGTATGTTAGACGAGAACAAGAAATCCGTCTTTTTAGTTGGGAAGTTGACACAGGAACAGTTTGACAGTATCATCTTTGGAGATGAAGGCCAGAGCTTCAAATTAATGACTATTAAGGAATTTCTTATTTTAGATCAGGTTGTTCCTCAATTGCAAGAACGAGTGCGCTATTATGTGGAAGGAAAGAGTAACTACAAGATATGAGTAAACTATCATATAAATCATATTCGTGGGATAAAGAATTTGAAATTAAAGGTTATTTTTCCGAT
>DBFVHV010000326.1:0-7697 GCA_048524165.1 Streptococcus sp. | reverse complement strand
ATTACTTGCAAAAATAATAAAAATGATTTCAACCATAGAGAAAATGATGTTACTAGTACTATTCAGACTAACTTGTATAAAATAATGAAAATGATTAAGAAAGATTATTAGTATCCAACTTGTTACCATTAGTAGGAGACCATTAATCCAATTCTTAAGGAGGAGGCTTATGATCACCCAACTCAAGAAAGAAGGTAGGGTAAGGATTAAGTCTGTTATTAAAAGTTTAACTAGCCACAAGAGTCTTTTCTTAGGGTAACTTGAGATTTCTTGATAATGATTAGCGAATTTTTCCTGTTCAACCCCTAAAATGGACAAGAAGGCCGTTAATAGCGGATAACATAAAAATGATAAGATAGCTAGATTGGTTATAGATATGCCTTTGGGTACAAGACTCACATATAGTGGAATTGTAAGCGTTTCTAATACCGCAAAACTGACAATAAGATAGAGACTAATAGTATTCTTTAATTTAAGTAACTCACACCTTAGCATTTGATTGTCTCCTTTGCAGGACGTAAGATAAAAGTGATGTCACTGCTATTGATAGTATCATCGTAAGTAACACTTGCAAAATGCTGTATTGATTTTGATTTACAATAATATCCCCTGATGGTTTAAGGTTTAATATAAATTGAGCTATTTTATAGTGATAGGTATAGGGCAAGACGAACCAGAGTGGACTCTGAGCAATAAAGGGGGCTATTAAAAGACAAACCAGTGTATTAAGCGCTAATAGAATGAAATGACTCATGTATTTAGACATCAGATAAAGAAAAGGAATATTCCATAAAGTTGTCATCCAAATTAAAATTAATGAAATAGCTGTTTTAGGAATATTTATTGGAATGAAACCTGTGTAAATAAATGCGACGAGACTGAGGAAAACTAGTAAGAATAAACTAGAAATGAACGTTCTCATTCCTATAAGCACCATTTTCATCAGAGAAATTTTCCAAGCGAAACTCCCGTTTGTAACATTTTGAAAATACCCAGCCTGACCTTCTAAACGTCTATCAACTATGAACAATAGACCATTTACTAGATATAAAAAGATAGCTTCCCACCAATAGACTGAAAAGGGAACAAAAATCTGTAATCCTCCCATTAAAAAGGCTATAAGAACGGTTAAAAACGGTATGATTATTAAGAATTTAGTCGTTCCTAAATGTCGTAATTTGAGCAATTCCGAATAGAATATCTTTTGCATATCAGTAACCCCCATGAACAATTTTAAAGAAGAGTCTCTCAAGACTATCTACATTTTTATTTTCACCATCATATTGTATTTTACCTTTGTCGAGAATAAGAATATGATCGGCCACCTTACTTATTTCTAAAAGTTGATGGCTTGAAACCAGAATTGTCATCCCTTTTGCCTTCAAAGAACGAATAAGGTCTAGAAGTTCTTTTATACCATCAGGATCAAGTCCATTAGTAGGCTCATCAAGAATTAAAAATTGGGGATCGGTTAAAATAGCCATGCCAATTCCTAATCGTTGCTTCATACCTAATGAAAATTTACCGGCCTTTTTCTTTCTAGTATTTGAAAGACCAATTATTTCTAAAGTTTTAATAATCTTTGAATCAGGAATATCATATAACAGCGCTTTCGTTTTTAGATTGTCATAAGCTGAAAGGTTATGATAAATAGCAGGTGCTTCGATTAATGCACCTAATGATTGTTTGCTTTTTGGTAGGCCATCAAATTGAATTTCTCCACTACTTTTGGGAACCAAACCAAAAAGTATTTTCATCAGAGTCGACTGACCAGCACCATTAACCCCTAAAAGACCACAGACTGTTCCAGATTCAATAGTAAATGTGACATTGTCTAAAATAGTCTTATCTTTGTAGGATTTTGAAAGTTGTTTAACAGTTATTTGCATTGGTACACCTCTTTTAGAATACGTGATTTTCAATATAAGCTTATATCTTACTAATATCAAAAAACACTTACTCTCCTTTCTTTTCATTTTTAGTATAAAAAACAAATTTAAGGAAAGTATCAGTTTTTTTGATAAAACACAAAAAACTATCTCAAGTCTTAACTTGAGATAGCTATGTCTTTATTTAACAATAGATTCTTTGTAGTCACACTCTTCGTTACTACAGATGACTTGCTTACCACCACCACGGACCTTCTTCTCGACAAGATAATCACCTGATTTAGGACAGTTACGTCCGACAGGGATATCCCACGACGTAAATTCACAGTCAGGATAGCGATCACAACCGTAGAAGACACGATTACGTTTTGTCTTACGTTCGATGACCTGACCTTGGCCACAGGTTGGACAAGTCACACCGATTTCTTTGGTAATGGCCTTAGTATTGTGACAGTCCGGGAAGTTACTACATGCATAAAACTTACCATAACGACCCAGCTTGATAACCATTGGATGGCCACAGATATCACAATCAAAACCAGCAGGCTCATCCTTAATTTGGATTTTTTCAATACCTTCTTCGGCTTTTTCCAATTCTTTTTGGAAAGGCTTGAAGAATTCATCAATAACCTTCTGCCATTGTTCCTTACCGATTTCAACTTTATCGAGTTTACCTTCCATCTCCGCGGTGAATTTAACATCCACGATGTCTGGGAAGAATTCTACAATTAAGCTATTAACGATTTCACCGAGTTCAGTTGGTTCAAAACGTTTAGCCACCAATTTGACATAGTAGCGACGTTGGATAACATCAAGCGTTGGTGCATAAGTTGACGGACGACCAACACCATTTTCTTCCAAAGTCTTAATCAGTGTCGCTTCAGAGTAGCGTGCAGGTGGTTGCGTAAAGTGTTGTTCAGGCGTTGTCACAACCTTCTTAACCGTATCACCTTCAGCCATTTCAGGAAGCATTTTATTCTTATCAGAGTCGTTATAAACGGCCATATAACCGTCAAACTTGATTTGACTACCATTTGCAGTGAAAATGACACCATTTTGAGACAAGGTCACCTTCATCGTATCAAATACGGCAGCTGTCATTTGACTGGCCACAAAACGATTCCAAATAAGGGTATAGAGCTTGAGCTGATCCTTATCCAAATACTTAGCAATACTTTCTGGTGTTTGGAAAACATTTGAAGGACGAATAGCCTCGTGGGCATCTTGCGCCGCTGAACTATTTTTCACCTTGCTACCATGTTTAGAATACTTAGAGCCAAAGCGTTCTGTAATAAATTCAGCCGCTTGATTTTGAGCCACTGGACTGATACGTGTTGAGTCCGTACGCATATAGGTAATCAAACCTTGAGCGCCTGAACCAAGATTAATCCCTTCATACAACTGTTGTGCAACCATCATGGTCTTACGTGTACGGAAGTTGATTTTATTGGCAGCATCCTGTTGTAGTGATGATGTTGTATATGGCAATGGCGCATTACGACGGCGTTCTTTTTTCTCTACCTTATCAACGTTAAAGTCATCGCTTGTGATACGAGAGAGAACGTCTTTGACATCGTCGTTATTGTTGAGCTTGAGCTTTTTACCATCAAGACCATAGAAGCTAGCCTGAAACTTCTTAGCACCCTTCTTAAAGGCACCATCAATTGTCCAATATTCTTCTGGTTTAAAAGCCTTGATTTCATTTTCACGGTCAATAATAAGCTTAAGAGCTACCGATTGCACTCGACCTGCAGAAAGACCTTTCTTAACCTTCTTCCAAAGAAGAGGTGAAATAGAGTAACCCACAATTCGGTCCAAAACACGACGAGCTTGCTGAGCATCTACCAAGTCCATGTCAATGGCTCGTGGCTCTACAAAGGCATTCTTCACCGCGTCTTTAGTGATTTCGTTAAAAACTACACGATTCTTATCTTCTGGCTCTAAACCAAGTATATGTGACAAATGCCATGAAATGGCTTCCCCTTCACGGTCCGGGTCACTTGCGAGAAAGACTTGCTTGGCTTTCTTAGCTTCTTTCTTTAAGTCATTGATAAGTGGTCCCTTACCTCTAATATTAATGTACTGAGGTTCGTAGTTGTTTTCAAAATCAATAGACATACTTGATTTTTTCAAATCACGGATATGCCCTACAGAGGCTACAACTTTATAATTGCGCCCAAGGTACTTCTCAATGGTTTTCGCTTTGGCAGGAGACTCCACGATAACCAAATTTTTCTTCGGTGTCGCTCTCTTTTTAGTCGCCTTTTTAGCCGTTGTTTTCTTTGTTGCTTTAGTTTTTGTTTTTGTTGTCGTTGCTGTCGCCATAGACTATTTCCTTATAATGTTATAAACTGGCTGCGCCACTAATCTGTCTAAAATCTAGTCACAAGACATTAAAAAATGAAACATCTTGGACCGAGCAACTAACATGATACCGTCCTTTTCTTTAACTGTCAATAAAAAACTTTTTCTCTATAGGAGAAGTTTGATTTTCAAGAAAACTCTGAAATGATGTCAAACCCTGTTGTAATGCACTTTGCGCCCTCTTGAATCAAGTGATGACATCCATCCGATTTTCCATCTAAAATATTTCCTGGTATGGCGAAAACATCTCTTCCTTCTTCCATTGCACGCTCACAAGTAATAAGACTTCCTGAGCGAAGCTTAGCTTCAACCACCATAACCCCTTGACTCAATCCAGAAATTATCCGATTTCGTTCTGGAAAATGGTATTTAAGGGGCTGTTCACCCGGTCCATATTCTGAAAGAACTAAATGATTTTTAGCCATATAGTCCTGTAAAGCTTTGTTTTCTTTTGGATAATAGACGTCTAACCCAGTGCCGATAACTGCGATGGTGTTACCTTTATTTTTCAAGGCCTCCATATGCGCACAAGTATCAATTCCACGCGCCAACCCACTTACAATAGTAAAGGCATTCCCAAGTTCATTAACAATTTTTCGAACAGACTGTTTGCCTGTTTCAGAACACTTTCTTGCACCAACTACCGCTAGCTTGGGTTTACTTAGCAAGTCAATATTCCCTTGATAAAAGAGGAGAACAGGAGGATTATAGGAATGTTTCAGCTCAATGGGATACTCCTTATCAAAAATCGATAAGGTCGGAAAACGTTGAAAATCTTCCTTAAGCTGCTTAACATCTAAATTCTTGTATTTTTCCATAAAGAGAACTGCATTTTTAGACTTAGATACCACTGCCATATCACGTAAGCTTAATTTTTTATCTTGATTTTTTTGATACTCTAAAATATTAAGGATATTTAAATTTGTCAATCCAGCAGCTTTTAGTTTAAAAAGTTCAAAGTTATTCATGTAACTACCTCCATTTCATTATTCGCAAGAGAAATAGAAAAAAGTCCCTTCATGGAACTTTTGTTAACTATAAGACATTTTCAGAAGCAAAATATGATGCCGCTCCTAGGAGGTTACTGTCGTTATGGAAATGACAAGCTTGAATAGTTATCGGCTCAAAACCTAATTCAGACTTTTCATTAAATAACTCTTCATAAGCATTAACAATACCTTCTATCAAAGAATTTTGTTTGCTGATGCCTCCACCGATAACAACTCTATCCAACTTAAAGAAACTCTGCAAATTAAGAATCAGAACAGCAATTTCATGACAATAGTTCTTAAATAGACGTTTTAGTTGTTCAGAGTGATTTTGATCTAAAGCCGAGAAAACTACAAAACTATCATCCTGTTCTAAACCAAGTATTTGACTAGCTTCATGAACGAAACCTACCGCAGAACCTTTATTATCAACAAGACTAAATAGAGCATGCTTAAATAGCCCCAACTGAAAAGGGAGAACGGTTTGACCCATGCTTTGGGGACTTGGCGCACGCAAATATTGGGTAACCGACAGAGGACTTAACAAGGCCCCCTGTGAGACAAGTCCTAAGCCAACACCAGTACCCAAAACCAAAGCAGCACCACAATCTATATCCTGTAAGCTACCGTATCTTGCTTCAGCCAAAGCTGCCGCATCAGCATCATTGATAACTTTTACAGGCAGTTGAAATATTTTGGACAAGCGTGTCCCAAGAGGAATAGCGGTTAAATAAGGGATAAGGCCCCCCTTGAAAACAAAGCCATGTTTACTATTAATTTCGCCTGGACATGCAATAGCAATACCAGAGATATCATTCTTAAATGATGAGACTATGCTTTCTAAAGTCCACCAAAAGTCGTCAATTGTCGTTGGAGTTGACTCTTTAGATTGATTGCTAATGCTAAAATCATCATCAACTAATCCAAATTTGATAAAGGTTCCTCCAATATCAATAGCTAAAATCACTCCACTTCACCTACTTTTTTATTATTGACTTTATTGGTTCGAAGCTTCTTCTATGAATTGGCGTGACACCAAACTTATCTATGCCAGACAAATGCTCTTTGGTGCCATAGCCAGCATTTTTGTCAAAGGCGTATCCAGGAAATTCCTGCTCATAATCGGCCATCATCTTATCCCGAGTTACCTTTGCTACGATAGAAGCTGCTGCAATAGATAAAGAATTAGCATCCCCTTTTATGATTGATGTTTGTCCTATAGGTAGGTCCAAAGTCATGGCATCAATTAGCAAATGTTCTGGTTGGGGTTTGAGTTTTTCAATAGCTTCTACCATGGCTAATTTGGTAGCTTCATAAATATTGACGTCATCAATCACACGATTATCCTTAATACCAATACCGACAGCTACTGCCTCCTTCATTACCTGATTATAGATAGATTCATGTTTAGCTTTTGGAATCTTTTTACTGTCATTTAGGCCCTTTATTTTGCAAAGCTTTGGTAAAATGACCGCAGCGGCTACAACTGGGCCAGCTAAAGGACCACGTCCAACTTCATCGACACCTGCGATGAGTTCTACTCCACGAGCATAGAGTGATTTCTCATAATTAAGCAGCGTTTCTAAACGTTCTTCCTCAGCAATATCCGCCAGGATAGCCTTACGGCGTTGCCTAATGGCAGTCTGTACACCAGCCCGACTATCTTCCTCAAAACTTGCCCATCTAGGGTCGTCAAAATCCCTCAAAATAGCCAATTGTTCCTTGACTTCTTTAATTGTCGCCATCAGTATCGACCCCAACAATATCAAGAGTATAACGACCTAGTTTTCCATCACGAACATCTTTGACAAAAAGATTGTAAAAACGATCATAATCTTCACGAAAGCCAAGTTTTCGAGTCATTTCCATAATGATTTCTGGTGCTTCTTCTTCAAGGTCAATCCCCTTAAAGCGTTCCTCTAGTCGTTCTGGATAGTAAGTTTTAAAGTAGTTGAGACCAAAAATCGTGACTTCATCCATTGGTAATAACTGGTCCTTGATGGCACCAGTCAAAGCGAGTTTCAATCCAACCAATTCATCTTCAAACTTAGGCCATAAAATCCCTGGAGTATCAAGAATTTCCAAGTCCTTATTAGACTTCAACCACTGTTGACCTTTTGTAACGCCAGGTTTATTTCCTACAACAGCAATCTTTTTACCAGCCAAGCGGTTCATCAAGGTAGATTTCCCTGCATTTGGAATCCCAATAATCATGGTTCTCAGGGTCTCTTTCTGAATACCACGTTCACGTAGTCGTTGAATCTTGTCAGTCATAAGACTCTTAGCAGCGTCTGTTACCAATTTAACTGTAGATTGTTCCTTGGAATTGATGGCCAAGGTTTTAATCCCTTGACTCTCAAAATAAGTTCGCCATTCTTTCGTACGATTACTGTCAGCAAGATCAGCTTTATTAAGAATTAAAAGCTTTGGTTTATCGCCAACAATTTTGGTCAAC
>DBFVHV010000325.1:0-4088 GCA_048524165.1 Streptococcus sp. | reverse complement strand
GTTCGTTTTTTTATAGTGTTGCGAGAACTTGATCAATATGTTTAATAGATTTTTCACGACCAAGTAAAAAGATAGTCTCTGGTAATTCTGGGCCGTGCATCTCTCCTGAAACAGCTATACGAATTGGAATGAAGAGGTTTTTCCCTTTGATCCCTGTTTCTTTTTGGACTGCTTTAATTTGTGGGAAAATATTTTCTGTAACAAACTCATCATCAGACATAGCTTCGAGTTTAGCTTTAAAGGCCTCAAGTACTGTTGGTACTGTTTCACCAGCCATAACTTCTTTTTCAGCCTCTGTCAATTCTGGGAAATCTTCGAAGAAGAGGTCTGTAAGAGGTACAATTTCTTCCGCAGCTGTCATCTGTGGTTTATAGAGTTCAACTAATTTTTCAGCTTTATCTGTCAAACGACCAGCTTCTTCCAAGAAAGGTTTGCAAAGAGCAAAGACCTTATCAAAATCAGCATTCTTGATGTAGTCATTACTCATCCAATCCAATTTCTTCTGGTCAAAGGCCGCTGGAGACTTGCTTAGACGGTTTTCATCAAAGAGTTTGATAAGTTCTTCGCGAGAGAAGATTTCGTCCTCGCCACCAGGGTTCCAACCTAGAAGAGCAATGAAGTTGAAGACCGCTTCTGGAAGGTAACCTTTTTTACGGTAATCTTCGATAAATTGAAGTGTGTTAGTATCGCGTTTAGACAGCTTCTTACCAGTTTCAGAATTGATGATAAGGGTCATGTGTCCAAACTCAGGCGCTTCCCAACCAAGAGCCTCATAAACCATGAGCTGTTTGGGTGTATTGGCAATATGGTCATCTCCACGGATAACGTGTGAAATTTGCATATCGTGGTCATCAACAACAACCGCAAAGTTGTAAGTTGGGTAACCATCTTTCTTCTGGATAACCCAATCACCACCGATATTGCCACCTTCAAATTCGATATCTCCTTTAACGATATCATGCCATTTGTAGATTCCTGACTCATTAACAGCTAAACGAACTGTAGGAACAATGCCTGCCGCTTCACGTTCTGCGATGTAGGCAGCTTTTTCTTCTTCCGTCATGCCAAGAAACTCGTTAATATAACGAGGTGTTTCACCTGCTGCTTCTTGACGTTCGCGTTCTGCAGCCAACTCTTCTTCAGTTACATAAGACTTGTAAGCCTTTCCTTCTGCCAAAAGTTGATCAATATATTTTTGGTAAAGTGGCAAACGCTCTGATTGACGGTAATTTTCATGTGTTTCAGGACTTTCATCCCAGTCAATTCCCAACCAACGCAAGTTATCAAGTTGTGAACGCTCACCATCTTCAACGTGACGTTTACGGTCAGTATCTTCGATACGGATAATGAAAGTACCGCCATGATGACGTGCATAGAGGTAGTTAAACAATGCTGTACGGGCATTACCAATGTGTAGTAGCCCTGTTGGACTTGGTGCGTAACGAACGCGGATATCTTTAGCCAAGATAAATCTCCTTTTTATGTTTCATTCTTCAGTCTTTGGATACCTGGTTAGCTTGACGTCTCTCTCCGAGGTTAAGTATAAGCTTATAAGTACCAATCCTTTTTATTATAACACAATCTAAAGGTGGTTCGAGGAATTTTGTCAAAAAAACGACTACCTAAAGGTAGACGTTTTCGATAGTTTACTTAACGTGTTTTGCAAGATCTTTTTGAGCTTTGTCATTAGATTTCGCTCTTTCTTTAAGCCAATCTTTATAAGCTGAGTCGTATTGTTTCTTAGTTACAATATCATCTTGAGATTTAAGATACTTGAAGTAGTATGTAGAACCTTTATCACCAGCTTGAGCATATGCTCCTGAGAATGGCTTAATACGAGAAATTACAGCGGCTGCTCCGTTATAAGTAGTCGTTGGGATATAAAGTGCACTATCCGTCAACCATGCCTGAGCTTTTGCATATTTTTCATAACGGGCTGTCAAGTCTGTTGTTTCCTTAGAAGCATCATCAACCAATTGGTCATATTCTTTAAGACCTACTTTTTCAACCGCTTGACTGTTTGGATCGTCATAACCCATGAAGGACTTAGTATTTTCGCTATTTGTAGTCTTCAAGACATCAAGATAAGTTGATGGATCAAGGTAATCAGGCTCCCAAGCCACACCCACTGACAAGTCCCAATCCTCTGCCGCTGCATTTGAAGCAGAGTAAGTAATGTTGTAAAAATCATCAGTTGACAATTGGTGAAGATCAAGTACAACATTATCTTTTCCAAGAGCTGATTCAATAGATTGTTTAAGTGACTGCACTTGGTTCACAAAGATTTTATTTGACTGATTGACAGGAACATCCAAATGGATTGGGAACTGAACCCCTTCTGCTTGAAGAGCTTCTTTCGCTTTAGCAAATTCAGCCTTAGCTTTTTCTGGATTATAAAGCCCATCTTGACTATCTGCAAGATTGACACCAGACCACTCATCACCATAAGCTGGAAGTTGATCCATTACCATTGTTCCGAAATCTTTACCATCTGCTTGAACAAAGTCTGGTTTAACGAAGATATTACGAACAGCAGTACTTCCACCCTCTTTACCGTTAAGTTGTGCAGCATAATTCGTACGGTCAATAGCAAATCCTAATGCCTGACGGAAATCTTTGTTAAGAAGAGCTGTCTTAGTTGATGTCTTTTGTTGGTCATTTTCTTTAGAGGTATGGCCATAAGTTTGACGATCGATATTAATACCAACACCTTCTACAGCTGCTCCAGGTTGTGTATAGAAAATATTGTCTTTGTACTGTTTTTCAACTTTAGAATAGTTTGAACTAGTTGGGTATAGACGAGCTAAGTTATAGACTCCATCTGTGAAGTTACGTTCCAAGGATTCTTGGTCTGTACCATCATCGTAAGTCAATTTAACTGTATCAAAGTAGACATTATCCTTATCCCAATAGTTTTCATTCTTGGTAAACTCGATAGAAGACTTCGTTGTCAAAGATTTAAGAAGGTATGGACCGTTATAGAGAATAGAAGTCGGATCTGTTGACTTACCAAAGTCTTTACCTTTAGATTTCAAGAATTCTCCATTAACAGGCCAAGTGACAGAGTAAGTCAATTTTGAATTCCAGTAAGGCTCTGGTTGGCTAAGTGTATATTGCAAGGTGTGATCATCAACAGCTTTGATACCTACAGCTGAAAAGTCTTTGTTAGCTCCAGAAAGGTAGTCATTTAGACCTTTAACTGAGTTTTGTAGCAAATAAATCGCTTCAGAATTTGTATCTGCAGCATGTTTAAGGCCTGTTACAAAGTCCTTAGCAGTCACATCAGCATATTCTTCACCGTCAGAAGTGTACCATTTGAGCCCCTTACGAATCTTGTAAGTATATGTCAAGCCATCTTGAGAGACAGACCAATCTTCAGCTACAGATGGTTTTAAATTACCGTATTGATCATTTTCAAACAAACCATCAACACCATTACTAACAGCTGTCGTCATGTTTTTCTTGTTTGTAGCAAGATAGTCTAGGGTTGCAGGATCGCCACCGTAAACATAGTTATAAGTCTTCCCAGACGTCTTACTTGATGATGAGCAAGCCGTTAAAACACCCACAGATAACAGGCCTACGGCTGCCAGTAAAAAAACCTTACTCTTTTTCATTCATTGCCTCCTTAAATTGCAACGTCAAAAGTTTAAAATCAATAATTATGTGTATACGCATAAATTATACCATAATTTTCAACAATCGACACTACTTTCAGAATATTTTTTATTTTCTGCTCAGATATTCCTATCTAGCTCAATCAAAACCACCCGTGAGAACGGGTGGTTTGCTCTTCGGCTGAAAGCCTCTGCTACCGGCCGAGGCCTAAAGGCCTACCGAATGGTTTCCCTTCAGCACCACCTTTGCTAGCTGACCCGACTAGCGGGTCTCTTTAAGACTACTTTCTTTTATTCTTCTCACCTGTAAACGGATCATATTCCTCGAAAAGACTGAGCTGATCTGCTATCACGTCTTCTTGTAATTGATTACGAATATATTCTTCAATTCGCTTCTGATTTCGCCCAACCGTATCAACATAAAACCCTCGACACCAAAATTTGCGATTCCCATATTTATACTTTAAATTA
>DBFVHV010000324.1:0-2230 GCA_048524165.1 Streptococcus sp. | reverse complement strand
GTTGACCCTGAAGCCAAAATACTATATTTAAACCCTAATTCTGAGGTCATTTCTACTACATCTCCCATTCATCAACCATCATGGCGTCCTTGTCATATGGGAGCACAATTGTAAAAGTTGACCCCTTACCATACTCACTCTTAGCCCAAATGAAGCCATTATGTTGTTTAACAATTTCTTTTGCAATGGACAAGCCAAGTCCTGTTCCACCCTGAGCACGACTTCTGGCCTTATCAACACGGTAAAAACGGTCAAAAATCAGAGGTAGATCTTTTTTAGGAATACCTAAACCTTGGTCGGAGATAGAAACAATCAACTGAGAGTCCGTCGTTTTCATAGATACTGTAATTTGCCCACCATCAGGAGAATATTTGATGGCATTATTAAGTATATTATCTACGACCTGGGTCATCTTATCAGTATCAATTTCCACCCAAATAGAGTTTACTGGGTAATCTCGAATGATTTCATAAAACTTACCTGGATTAGTTTCTTGACTCTTAATTTGATCAAACCGATTCAAGATATAGGTCATAAAGGCTGTAAAGTTTGTCATTTCAACATCAAGCTGTGTGCTTTTATTGTCAATTCGAGATAATGCCAAGAGGTCAGAAATCATACGCATCATGCGGTTGGTTTCATCTAAAGAAACTTTGATAAAGTTTGGAGCAATCTCTTCGTTGAGAGCACCGTCATCAAGCGCCTCAAGATAGGATTTCACAGAAGTCAAAGGCGTCCGCAATTCGTGACTAACATTTGATACGAAGAGACGACGTTCGCGCTCTTCTTTTTCCTGCTCAGTGGCATCATGAAGAACGGCTACCAGACCTGAAATAAAACCAGACTCCTTACGAATTAACGCAAAATTAACACGTAGCGTCACAAATTCATCGTTAGCATCTCGACGCGACAGATGGATTTCGGGTGTCTTAGACAATAATTCACTATATGTATAGGAATTCTCACCATCTAATATATCCAAAATGGACATCTGAGTCGCAGTTTCGCGATCTAAATTCAACAAGCGTTGGGCAGTGCTATTAATCATGGTAATCTGACCAAGGCGATTGGTCGCAATAACCCCGTCACTCATGTATGAAAGGACAGATGATAAGCGGTTTTTTTCCTGGGCTAGATTTTCATGTGTCAAACGAAAGACGTCCGACAAATCATTCAAGCTATTAGCTAGCTCTAAAAGCTCTGAATCTCCCTTTATGCGTAATTTTTCATTATAATTACCTGCCATAAGGGATTTAACTCTCTTAGTCAACTTTCGGATATTTTTGACTCGTCTATAATCACGATAAGCTAGAAAAATAAAATAGAAAGCAACAAAGAGGAGCGTAAAGAGTAAGGCTAGTTCAAAACTTGTAATATTTAAGCCAATACTAGTCATAATTCTTCATGTAATAACCGACACCACGACGCGTCAAGATGTATTCAGGACGGCTAGGTGTATCTTCAATCTTTTCACGCAGACGACGAATCGTTACGTCCACAGTACGAACATCCCCAAAATAGTCATAGCCCCAAACGGTTTCAAGCAAATGTTCACGCGTCATAACTTGTCCCATATGAGTTGCCAAATGGAAAAGCAACTCAAATTCACGGTGAGTCAACTCAACTTCGTTTCCACGTTTTTTAGCAACAAAGGCATCCGGAACAATAATCAACTCACCAATTGAAATTTCTTGCTTGCCAGAGTTAGAGCTCTCTTCTACTGCAGTTTCAATCGTTTCTGTACGACGCAAGTGGGCTTTAATACGTGCCAACAATTCACGGTTAGAAAATGGCTTAGTCACATAGTCGTCTGCCCCAATTTCTAATCCGATAACCTTATCAAACTCACTGTCTTTAGCTGAAAGCATGATAATCGGTATGTGGCTCGTTTTACGGATTTCCTTGGCAACTTCCAAACCATCCAGTTCAGGCAACATCAAGTCCAGAATAACCAAGTCTGGTTTTTCAGCTTCAAATTGTTCCAAAGCTTCTCGACCATCAAAGGCCGTAACCACTTCATAACCCTCCTTAGTAAGGTTAAACTTGATGATATCCGAGATTGGTCTTTCATCATCAACAACTAGAATTTTTTTCATATAAACACCTCATCGGTTTTCTTAAGTCATTTCATTTCTGCAAAGTAGAAAAAAACTTTACATATCAAACACATTATACCAAAAATTAGGTCAAGGACCAAGTTTCTACTATAGATATCACGAGATATCACGCT
>DBFVHV010000323.1:0-2137 GCA_048524165.1 Streptococcus sp. | reverse complement strand
TTTTACATCTTCCGGTAAAGCATTTTTTGTTCCTGACACTGTAAGAACCTTTTGCTTAGACCAAGGCGAGATAAAGAAGAGTGAAAATACGATTAAAATAGCAGCTATAAAAATAACAAGCCCTGCAAGATTTTGTTGTGCAATTGGGATATTACTAGTCCTATTAACTTTTTTTCTTTTTTTCTTCTTGACCTTCTTTTTTACTGGTATTTTACTCTCATGCGATGTGGCTTTTTCTGAATGAACGCTTGTTTTGTTCGTCATTTCTTCTGAATCTTCGGTTTCTTTTTTTCTCAAAAATTCTAGGTTTCGCTTCTGCCACTCTGTCAGAACTTTTTTTTCTTGTGATTTTTGATCCTTTTTTGCCATGAAATTCCTTTATTTATTTGAAATACTAGTCACTAATAGGTTGTAAAAATCATCAGGAGAAGTGATTTCCTCAGATTTAGCCATAGCTTCTTTGTAAGTCTCTGCATGTTCAACAAGTTGTTCAAGCTCGTGATGTAATGTCTCCCAACTTAATTCCGGTTCCTGCAATTGACGAGCGTAACCTTTTCTTTCAAAATAGTCAGCATTTTCAAGTTGGTCTCCACGGCTAGCTTCTTTTCCTAACGGGATGATTAAATGAAGTTTTTTCATAGCCAACAATTCAAAAATAGTATTTGAACCACCACGAGTTACAACTAAATCCGCCATATCCATAAGAGGTTGGTACAAATCTGTCACATAATCAACTCTATAAAGATGACGCTCCAGAGTATTTAATGAAGGATCCCCAGAAATATTAATGACATTATAGTGCTCAATCAGTTCTGGAGTTTTGCTAATAAAATCATTAAATACCTTTGCTCCTGCTGATCCTCCAATAAAAAGGACTGTTTTTAGGTTCTCATCAAACTGTTCTTTAATCTTGTCTAGTTCATCGGAATTATCAGACCTTGTCATCCCCACCTTAGTAATAGCACCGACATGTTTTGTCTTCGCCAAAGCTTTTGATTGTTCAAAAGTCGTAAACATAGTAGTCGCAAACTTGTATGCGATTTTATTGGCTAAGCCCATAGACAAGTCAGACTCGTGAACATATACAGGGACTCTTAATAATTTAGAAGCGATAACTGGTGGCACAGAGACAAATCCACCTTTTGAAAAGAGTGCTTGGGGACGAATCTTAGCAATAATTGCAATTGACTGTAGAATTCCCCAACCAACTTTAAAGACATCCAACATGTTTTGCCATGAAAAATAACGACGTAGTTTACCTGTAGCGATACTATGGAAGGTCACATCTAAACCAGACTTATCAATTTGCTCGTGTTCGATACCATGTTTATCACCGATATAGTGCACTTCCCATCCATCTTTTAAAAACTTTGGAAT
Source organism: Streptococcus sp. (assembly GCA_048524165.1). Lineage (GTDB taxonomy): Bacteria > Bacillota > Bacilli > Lactobacillales > Streptococcaceae > Streptococcus. The sequence goes on along the minus strand of DBFVHV010000323.1, from coordinate 760 downwards.
TAAGATAAGATTTAAGGTCACATGTCCAACTGTTCCGCCACCAGTAAAAACAATCTTTTTCGATTTTGCCATAGCCTATCCCTTCAATCGTTCAACAGTTGTGATAAACTCATCACCACGCACTTCGAAATTCTTGTACATATCCCAACTTGCGTTAGCGGGACTCAACAGGACAACATCTCCTGCACTAGCTTGTTCAAAGGCAATACGTGTCGCATCAGCCACATCTTTGGCCTCCAAATAGGTCACACCAGCTTTGTCTGCAGCACGTTTGACACGAGGAGCTGATTCTCCCAAAATTATCATTTTCTTAAGTCCAGTAATATCAGGAATGAGTTCATCAAATTCATTACCACGGTCCAAACCACCAGCAATCAAAATAACTTTACTATTATCGAAGCCAGAAAGTGCTTTTTGTGTCGCTAAAATATTTGTTGACTTACTATCATTATAGAATTTCACATCATCAATCGTATCAACAAATTGAAGACGGTGCTTAACTCCACCAAAGCTTGCGAGAGTTTCTTTGATTGCCTGGTTTGAAACACCTGACAATTTTGCTACAGCAATTGTCGCTAGGGCATTTTCAACATTGTGACTTCCTGGAACACCAAGTTCATCAGCTTGCATTACCAATTCACCTTTGAAGTAGAGATCACCATTTTCCAAATAGGCACCGTCTACTTTTTCCACAGTTGAGAATGGAACGACTTTTGCATTGGTTTTCGTAGCCAATTCCTTAGCCAAGTCTTGATTAAAG
>DBFVHV010000322.1:0-3891 GCA_048524165.1 Streptococcus sp. | reverse complement strand
TATTTTCTTAAAGCCTGAGACTTTTGTCAAGTTACTAGTTTGTAACAAATTCTTACAACTGTAAAAAGCCAAAGAAAATCACATCTCCAGCTTATTTCTTAGTTGTTTCTTGATAATACTTACAGTAACTTTGAAGAGGACAAGTCTGGCATTTGGGATTCTTGGCTAAACAATGATAACGTCCAAAGAAAATCATACGGTGATGACTAATAATCCAATCTTTCTTTGGTATTTTCTTCCTCAACTCTGCCTCGATTTCCTCTACACTAGCATTTTCTGGAGCTATATTCAGCCGTTTAGAAACGCGAGAGACATGTGTATCTACAGCAATGGACGGAATACCATAGACTTCAGCCAATACGACGTTAGCTGTTTTTCGTCCAACACCAGGTAAACTCTCTAATTCCTTGTGAGTTTTGGGAACTTGTCCATCAAAATTCATTAAAATAGCTCTAGCGGTTTTGATGATATTCTTTGCTTTATTCTTATATAGCCCAATGGTTCTCAAGCACATTTCAGCATCATCAAGATTAGCAGATGCTAAATCTTCAATTTCTGGATAACGGGCCCACAAACCTGGTGTCACCTTATTAACAGCTTTGTCTGTTGTTTGAGCAGATAAAATAACAGCAACTAGTAGTTGAAAGGGAGTCTCCCATTCCAACTCACCATGTGCATCTGGAAACATCTCTCCCATTAAGGCCAGAGCTTCATTAACACGTTTTCTACCTAACATTATTAGCCACCCCACAATTGACGGGCCGCATCCATTCCAGTTTTGAAATCATCCGAAATCTGATGATGTTGTTTCTTTCCTTGATGCTCCAAACGACGTTCTTCAACTTGAATTTTAGTAGTAATACCACTTAATTTCCAGTTACGAAGAACCCCTTTGATATAATTCCAGTTTGTTTTTCGGTTAAACACTGCCTCTTTCAAAGCCTCACGGATTAATTCTGGGTCAGTATGTTCTTCCTGAATTTCCTTATTTAAATCTTCGATTACCATAGGATTCAAGATTCCCAAAGCCTGTTCCAATTCATCTGTCAGTTGTTTAATAAGTTGTGTATTTGTTGGCTGACCAACTACAGGCCCGGTCGTTGTCTTTTCATTGCTCACTAACTTGTCCAAAACTGCCAAGGCAGGTGAAGCATCTACAACCATCTCAATTTCATTATTAACTTTAATAGTCGTAAAATCAAGAAGTCCAGCCTCAGTCAATGTCGTAATACTTTTATTAACCTCAGTAGGGGTCTTTCCAGTTGCCTGCGCTATCTGGCTAGAGGCCACTTCCCCAATCTGAGTAGTCGTTTGGAGATAGAGAAACTGCCACACTAAAAAGTCATCCGCAGATGGGAAAATATCTTTAAAGTGGAAAAATAAGGCATTTGGCAGGACCAGATTCCCTGTTCGATACTGTTCAAAAAAACTCATATTTACCTTTCAGAGTAGATAGGTTAACTCAAAAAATGATATGTTTCAACATAAGTCTTTTGAGAGACCTACTACAAATAACCGTAGAATGAAAAATCGTCTTCCAACTCTTCTAAACGATAAGGTGTTTCTTGATATACCGCGTAGTTAATCCAATTACTAAAGAATGCTGATGCCGCAAGGTTCCAACGAAGTTTAGGCTCCTGACTTGGATCATCCTCAGGGAAATAGTTTGCTGGCACATCTGGATTGATGCCTGCATCCAAATCCCTTCGATATTCTCTTGCCAGAGTATCACGGTCATATTCAAAGTGACCGAAACTATAAACCTCACGAAGATTCTTGCTGGCTAAAATAGACAATCCTACTTCAGGTCCTGAGACAACGACATCTAAATCTGTCTTATTTTTGATATCTTCAAGAGTAACTTCTGTATAGCGTGAGTGAGTTGATACAAAGCTATCATCAAAGCCATTCATGAGGAAGTTTTCTGGCATGTCAACAGTTTGCTTATAGATACCAGATAATTTCTCCGGCAAGGGAACCTTATCAACACCATGTTTGTAATAGAGACCTGCTTGAGCTCCCCAACACAAATGAAGGGTTGAATAAACATGCTTTTTAGACCAGTCAAAAACTCGTGTTAATTCCTGCCAATAATCAACTTCCTCAAAAGGCATTTGTTCGACAGGCGCACCTGTTACAATGAGACCATCGTAATACTTGTGCTTGATTTCATCAAAAGTCTTATAGAAGGTTTCCATATGTTCGGCGTGGGTATTTTTTGATTTATGACTAGCCATATACAGAAACTCTACGTTAATTTGGAGTGGTGTATTTGCCAAAAGACGTAGCAATTGAGTTTCCGTAACCTCCTTAGTTGGCATAAGGTTAAGGATTAGGACCTCCATTGGTCGTATATCCTGGCTACTAGCCCTATTCTCATCCATGATGAAGACATTTTCCGAACGCAATACATCAAGAGCTGGTAACTTATTATCAAGTTTTATAGGCATAACAACATCTCCATCCTTGTTTATTCTATCTTCATATTATAAACCGAGTAGATATTGTTATCAAATATATATTTCCTCTAGTTAGATATAGCTTTAAACTATATGAAAACACACTTATTTTTTAAAAGAGTTAAAAAGGCCCTGAGGCCTTTTGTAAAACATAGATAGATTTATCCTGGAAAGTTCATCAATACTTTAGTGTCATATCCTTCGATAGCTTCACGCCCATTAAGTCCGTCAAGCTCAATCAAGAAGGCACATCCAGCAACAACACCACCTAGGCGTTCAATCATTTCAATTGTTGCCTTGACAGTACCACCAGTTGCCAAGAGATCGTCAACGATAAGCACACGTTGGCCTGGTTTGATTGCATCGGCATGCATACAAAGTGTATCGACACCATACTCTTTTTCATAATTGGCCGAAATCACTTCACGTGGCAATTTACCAGGTTTACGAACTGGCGCAAATCCAATACCAAGTTCAAAGGCAACTGGACATCCAACGATGAAACCACGTGCTTCGGGACCAACAATCATGTCAATCTTCTTGTCAGTCGCATACTGAACGATTTCACGAATAGCATAGCTATAAGCATTTCCATCAGCCATCAATGGGCTAATATCACGGAAAGTAACCCCTTCTTTAGGGTAGTTTTCAATAGATGCAATATAATCTTCTAATTTCATTTGCTCTTCCTATAGGCATTTCGCCAAATAATATTTTCATTTCATTATAGCATGAATCCGCGGATTTATAAAATGCTAACCCTTAATTCTTAAGGAATCATCTTGGTCAAGGCCTACTCTTATTTGTAGAGCCAATCATAAATCTCCTGAGGTGTTCCCAAAGCCATGAGTTCTTGGAACTTGACGAGAGATTTAAGGTCTTGGAAAATCTTGCTTTCCTCAATCTCACGTTTTTCAGCCTCTTTATTAACTGTCATGACACCATTATCAATAGTGACAAAGTTCAATTCGTCAAAGATTTGAATCATCTTGATGAGGAGGATTTTGTCAATCTTAAGGTAATGACTGAGGTCATCTAGTTTATAGCGCACATCAAATTCTGGGAATTGATAAATGGTTTTATAGAGCCTTGCAAATTGTTCTCGCGTTCCATAGCCTGTCAGATAATAGGCTTCCTTAATGCTATTCTTAAAATAAATAGCCTGGAATTCCTTACCATCAAACCACTCTTTTAATTCCGTCTCTGACTTCGGTAGGGTGTCGAGGACAACTGCAGTTGCTTCGTCTGAGGCCTCTTCTACAGTTGGTAGGCCCTCAGGTAGTACCATATTTTTTGAGCGAAAATCAAATAACTGAACATTGTCCACTCGCACATCTGCCAACATGAGCTGTAGTGTTGTCTGGCCATTCCATACATTTACGGACAGCGTCACTGCTAATTCCAACCCCTGAGCTTGCTGAAATTCTTGAAG
>DBFVHV010000321.1:0-4509 GCA_048524165.1 Streptococcus sp. | reverse complement strand
AAAATAGGAGACATTCATGAAAAAACTTAACAAACTTGGTGTTGTTCTTTTGGCATCAGGACTTCTATTGACGGCTTGTGCCAAATCTGGTAATTCAAGTAATTCTAGTTCAACTAGCTCAAAACTCACAGCCAGTGAGCAAAAACAATTGAAGCAGGCTACGAGTGATTATAAGACTTTCGTAGAAGGTGAAATTGATCAGCTTTTGAAAGATACTGAGGGATTCAGTGAAACCCTCAAGTCAGGAAATCTTGAAGAAGCCAAGAAACAATACCCATTGATTCGTATGGCTTACGAGCGCTCAGAACCGATTGCAGAAAGCTTTGGTGAGTCTGATGTGAAAATCGACTACCGTTTGGTTGATTACATGGACGAAAATAAATCTGAAGACGGTTGGTCAGGTTTCCACCGTATTGAACGTATCATGTGGCAAGACAACACGACAGAGGGCACAGCTGCCTATGCGGATCAATTAGTTAATGATATCAAGGAGCTTAAGGCTAAAATCACAACTGTTAAAGTCACTCCAGATATCATGTTGACAGGTGCTGTTGATCTTCTTAACGAAGTAGCAACTCAAAAGATTACTGGTGAAGAAGAAGTCTTCTCACACACTGATCTCTACGACTTCCGTGCCAATATTGAAGGGGCAGAAAAAATCTTTGACCTCTTCAAACCATTGATTGAGAAGAAAGATGCTAAACTTGTTAAGACTTTGGAAGCTGAATTCAAGAATGTTAATGGTCTCTTGGACAAACACATGACAGATGATAAAAACTATAAGTCTTATACAGATTTGAGTGAGGCAGATACTAAGGAATTGGCCGAAGCTGTAACGAAACTTGGTGAACCATTATCACAAATGGGTGTTATCCTAGATGGGAAATAAGAAAAATGACTGACGAAAAATTTTTAGATAAAAAAATGGACCGTCGTGAATTTCTTAAAAAAGCAGGTATTGGAGGGGCTGGGCTTGCGCTTGGTCTTTCTGGTGCATCTGCTTTTTTCGCTAATCAGGATAGTTCAACAAAAAAGGCCTTAGATGGGGATGAAGATATTAGCTTCTTTGGCAAGCACCAGGCTGGGATTACGACTCCTATGCAGAAGGCTTGCTACTTGGTGGTGCTAGATCTTCACACGACCGATAAAAAAGAAGTCATTCAGCTCTTTAAAGACTGGACAGATTATAGTAGTAAATTAGTAGAAGGTGAATTAGTTAAAAAGGATGGTTCTAATGCCCTCTTGCCACCAACAGATACTGGCGAAACAGTAGGACTCAATCCCTATCGCTTGAGCCTGACTTTTGGGGTTTCGGCTGATTTTCTTAAAAAACTTGGTTTGGAATCCAAACGTCCTAAGCTCTTCCGAGATTTGCCACCATTTCCAAAGGAGCAGTTGCAGGACAAGTATACGGGTGGAGATATTGTCATTCAAGCCTGTGCAGATGATGAACAAGTGGCCTTTCATGCTGTTCGCAATCTGATTCGCAAAGGTCGTAATAAAATCACCATGAAGTGGAGCAAATCAGGTTTTGCTGCCATTGGTGACCGCAAGGAAACGCCTCGCAATCTCTTTGGTTTCAAAGACGGAACTGCTAATGTTACGACAGAAAAGGAATTCGACAAGGTTGTCTGGACCGATAGTAAGGATTGGATGAAGGGTGGTTCTTATATGGCTCTTCGTTTGGTACAGATGCACCTGGAAACTTGGGATCGTACCAATTTGCAGGAGCAGGAAAACACATTTGGCCGTTACAAGGAATCAGGCGCACCCTTTGGCAAGAAAAATGAGTTTGACGAAGTAGATTTGTCAAAACTTCCTGTAGATTCGCATGTCCGTTTGGCTAAAGAAGTGGATCTTCCTATCTTACGCCGTTCCTATTCCTATTCAGATGGCATTGATGAGAGAACTGGTCAGTTTGATGCAGGCTTGATTTTCATTGCCTTCCAGAAGGATCCAGACCGTTTTGTTAAAATTCAGACCAATCTTGGTGCTGTAGACAAGATGAACGAGTACATCACTCATATCGGAAGTGGGCTCTTTGCTTGCTTTGCTGGTGTGGATAAAGGAGGCTACCTTGGTCAAGCACTCTTTGAATAAACTCCTCGTTTTACTTGGGCTTCTGGTTTTAATCTGGGCTTATCCAGTCGCTGCTGAATCCTACAGTGATCTTTTCATCAAAATCACAGATGCGACAACGGCTGTTCAAAATAAAGATCAAACAAAAGCTAAGGAATTGGTTGGTGAGATTAAGTCTGATTTCGAAACGAAAGAAAACCACGATTCCAAGGCTGGACAAAAAGTTAGCGAGGCTCTTGATATTAAGGGAGACGTGACAGAAGAAGACCTAACCGCCATCTCGTCTGCCCTTCTTAAATTTGAGAAAGAGCAAAATCCTGTTGATTTAGACGCAGAGAAGGAAAAACTTGAGACTCGCCTAGAACCTTATTTTAAGAACTTACAGGATGCTATTAATGCCAAAGATCTGGCTGCAACACGAAAAACTTACAGTGAATTAAATAATGCATGGACGCGAAATGAAGGTGTTGTCCGTGACCATAGTACTGCTTACTACGGTAAGATTGAGACAGCCATTTCACTATTGAGAAGTAGCATTGAAACAGAACCTACTGATTTCACCAGCATCCAGTCATCTTATGATGATCTCAAGGGTGGGATTGATGACTTTATCAAGGGTGTTCCTCTTGATAGCACTAGCACCAGTTTAACTCTTAAAGATGGTATTAAGCTCTTGGAAAAAGCTCTCGGTCAATTCAAAGCGGGTGACGATAAAACGGCTGCAGCAACGATGAAGAAATTCATCACTATCTGGCCAACCATTGAAGGAGATGTCAGCACAACTAATCCTAGCCTCTATACACGTGTGGAGAGTGAAACGCCTGTTATCATGGTTAAGGGGAAAGAAAAAGCTTATCAGGACAAACTACAAGCCTTAATTACAGACCTATCTGCTATCGATACTAGTGCTTCTTACAATGCCTTTGATGCTATGTTAATTCTCTTGCGTGAAGGGGTTGAAGCCCTCCTCATTGTTATGGCCCTTGTGACAACTCTTAAGGCGGCCAAGATGCGTAAAGGACTTAAATGGGTGTATGGAGGAGCCCTTGCTGGGGTACTAGCCAGTGCAGTTATAGCTGTCGTCTTGCAAGTTGTCTTTCCAGCGGTAACTTCAGGCTCTAACCGTGAAATCATTGAGGGTGGCGTTGGCATTTTCGCAGTTGCGATGATGATTCTTATCGGAATCTGGCTTCATAGCAAGTCTTCAGTCAAACAGTGGAATGATTTTATGGACCGCCAAATGAAGACGGTGACGGCTACTGGAAGCTTTGTATCCATGTTTGCCCTCAGTTTCTTGGCTGTCTTCCGTGAAGGGGCCGAGACAATCCTTTTTTATGTTGGTATTATCCCACGTATCACAACAGCTAATTTCTTGATTGGTATTGCTTCGGCAATTGCAGTTCTTGTTATTATCGCTGTGGCTATGACTAAGGCTAGTCATTATATTAAACCGCACCGTATCTTCTTTATCTTGACCTGGTTGATTTATGCCTTGGCCTTCAAGATGCTGGGTGTCAGCATTCATGCCCTTCAGTTGACTAATATGATGGGGAATCATTTGATTAGTGGTTTCCCAACCATTGATTGGGCTGGTATTTATCCTAGCTGGGAAGTCTTGCTTCCACAACTTATCTTTATTGCTATTATTGCCTTTGTGACGGTGAAACAGCATGGCAAGAAGTAAGGATGCGATGACTATTGTTGAGCACCTGGTGGAATTTCGGAGACGTTTTATTGCAGTAGTAATTTGCTTTTTCCTAGTTTTTTGTATCACCTTCTTGTTTGCTGGGGAGCTCTATGCTTATTTGACCAGAGGATTTGATAAGCCCTTATTGGTTCTTGGGCCTAACGATATTCTCTGGATTTACATTAACCTAGCAAGTCTCATGGCTTTTACGGTTACTTTGCCTTTCACCACCTACCAGATTTGGCAGTTTGTGAAACCAGGTTTGAGGGACAATGAAGCGCGTGCTATCTTTGCTTATATACCAGCAACTTTTGTCTGTTTTGTATTAGGCTTGGCCTTTGGCTATTATTTTGTGAGTCCAGCTATTTTAGAAGTGCTTTTGAAACTAGGTGAAGGACTCTTTAATACGCAAATAACAGCTCAAAATTACCTTAGTTTTTTACTGCATACGACAGTGCCTTTAGCAGTTCTCTTTGAACTACCTGTAGTTGTAAGTTTTCTGACATCTATCGGCATGATAACACCAGTATTTTTGACACGCTATAGACGCTATGCCTACTTTATTCTCTTGGTTTTGGCGGTCATTTTGACACCAGCTGACTTTATCAGTGACTTGGCTATGACTGCTCCCTTAATCTTACTCTATGAAGTTAGCGTAACTCTTAGTAAGCTCATTTATAAACGTAAACAAAGAAAATATAAAGATAAATAGAAAGGAGATCTCATGGGAATTCTACGTGATA
>DBFVHV010000320.1:0-3601 GCA_048524165.1 Streptococcus sp. | reverse complement strand
CTGCAGTATGGCTTGAGGAAGGCCCTACCATGACAGGACCGATAATGTCAAAAACGGATTGAAATTTTAAATTTTTCATAGCACGCCTCGTCTGATTTATCTTGTATTCCCAGTATACCATGAATTAGTGATATTAGGTGCTTAAGCAAAATTGTATTTTAAAATAAAAAAATACCCTATTTTAAGGTTTCTTTAAGCTTTAACAGATATAATGACAGTCTATTAAGTAAGCAATACTTATTTTTCATAAATCAGAGAGGACGGCCTATGGGTCGTCCTTTTGTATTTCTTTATATATATAGCTAGATTATGGTAAAATAAGCCCTGATGATTTAACTGTCAGAAAGGATACGTCATGACCTACACCCATTTACTTTTCGACCTTGACCATACCCTCCTAGATTTTGATCGTGCTGAAGATTTGGCCTTAACTTTCCTACTAGAAGAGGCTGGTGTGGCTTCCCAAGAGATTAAGGTTTATAAAGATCACTATATTCCTATGAATCGTGCCATGTGGGAGGACCTCAACCATGGTTTGATTACAAAACCTGAATTACTTCGCACGCGCTTTTCACGTCTCTTTGAGCATTTTGGAAAAGAAGTAGATGGTAGTCACTTAGCTGGCCGTTATCAACATTTTTTGAGTCAACAGGGGCAGGAACTTCCTCAGGCTCATGCTTTTTTAGCGGATGTCAAAGACCATGGTCACAAGATTTATGCAGCAACTAATGGTGTTAGTTTTATCCAACGTGGTCGCCTGCAGGCTTCAAGTATTTCACCTTTCTTTGACGATGTTTTCATCTCTGATGAGGTGGGGGCCCATAAACCGTCTACAGACTTTTTTGATAAAATTGCCAATCAGGTCCATGATTTTCACCCAAGCTCAGCTCTCATGATAGGTGATAGTTTAACCGCTGATATCCAGGGTGGTAATAATGCGGGCATTGATAGTGTCTGGTTCAATCCAAGTAACCTAGTCAATGAGACTCTTGCTGTTCCAACCTATCAAGTCAAAAACTATGAGGAAATCCTGAAGATTTTGTCCAAGTAAAGCTATGATAGCCATGATTCCGAAGAGCTTTTCAGCTCTTTTTTTGCTACAATGAAAGCATGAATAATCTGATTAAACATAAGTTGGAGTTGCTCCCAAACAGCCCGGGGTGTTATCTCCACAAGGACAAATTCGGCAATATTATTTATGTCGGTAAGGCTAAAAATCTAAAGAATCGTGTGCGTAGCTATTTTCGTGGAAGCCATGATACCAAGACGGAGCTATTAGTATCTGAGATTGCAGACTTTGAATTTATCGTAACCGAGTCTAATATTGAGGCCCTGCTCTTGGAAATTAATCTTATCCAAGAGAATATGCCTAAATTTAACATTCGCCTCAAGGATGACAAGTCTTACCCTTTTATCAAGATTACTAAGGAACTCTATCCAAGGCTCTTGATTACTCGCCAGGTCAAGAAGGATGGTGGTCTTTATTTTGGCCCTTACCCAGACTCTGGTGCAGCCAATGAAATCAAGAAGCTTTTGGACCGTATTTTCCCCTTTAAGAAATGTAAAAATCCTGCCAACAAGGTCTGTTTCTATTACCATATTGGTCAATGTAATGCCCACACTATCTGTCATACCACCGAGGCCTATTGGCAAGGTTTGGTTGAGGATGTCAAGAATTTCCTAAACGGTCATGATGATAAAATCGTTAACCAGCTCAAGGCCAAGATGAAGGACATGTCTGACCAGATGGAGTTTGAGCGGGCAGCGGAGTATCGAGATCTGATTGAGGCAGTGTCGACGCTCAGGACCAAACAAAGGGTTATCCGTCAGGACATGCAGGACCGTGATATTTTCGGTTACTACGTGGACAAGGGCTGGATGTGTGTTCAGGTTTTCTTTGTCCGCCAAGGGAAACTCATTCAGCGTGATGTCAATATGTTTCCATATTACAATGAAGCCGAGGAAGATTTTCTAACTTATATGGGTCAATTTTACCTGGATAGTCGGCATCTCAAGCCTAGGGAAATTTTTATTCCTGGAGACATTGATCAAGAGTCTGTTGAAGCTCTGGTCGGAGATGAAGTCAAGGTTTTTAAACCACAAAGAGGCGAGAAAAAGCAGTTGGTTAATCTGGCGACGAAAAATGCTCGGGTTAGTTTGACCCAAAAATTTGATCTCCTCGAAAAAGACTTGGCTAAGACTCAAGGAGCTATTGAAAATCTAGGCAAACTCATGGGGATTCCGACCCCAGTCCGTATCGAGTCTTTCGATAACTCTAACATCATGGGAACTAGCCCTGTCTCTGCTATGGTTGTCTTTGAAAATGGTAAACCTAATAAAAAAGAGTACCGCAAATATAAGATTAAGACAGTTGAAGGCCCTGACGATTATGCCAGTATGCGTGAGGTCATTCGTCGTCGCTATAGCCGCGTCAAACGAGATGGTTTAACGCCACCAGACCTCATTATCATGGATGGTGGTCAAGGGCAGGTCAATGTAGCCAAGGACGTCCTTCGTAATGAGTTGAATCTATCTATCCCAGTTGCAGGTCTTCAGAAAAATGACAAGCACCAAACCAATGAATTGCTCTTTGGGGATCCTTTGCGAGTCATTGATTTGCCACGTCAATCCGAGGAATTTTTCCTCCTTCACCGTATTCAGGATGAAGTACACCGCTTTGCCATTACCTTCCATCGACAAGTCCGTAGTAAGAATAGTTTCAGTTCTAAACTTGATGGCGTGGAGGGGTTAGGACCTAAGCGTAAACAAAAACTCCTCAAACACTTCAAATCTATGACAGCTATCCAAAAAGCCAGTACCGAAGACATTCAAGCTCTCGGAATCCCTGAAAAAGTAGCTCAAGCTTTATTAGATAAGTTGGGCCAAGATAATAATTAAAGAAACTTAAATTAATTAAGCCATTTTTTTGTTATAATAAGATTAATTAAAAAGGGAAAGGAGTCATGCTATCAAAAACGAAGCTAAAATTGAACGCCTTTATAATAAGAGTCGTCGTGGCTTTCTTCGTGGAATCTTTAGTCGTGCTACGATTATCTTCTTAATCATCTTACTGCAGCTTGTTGTTGTTGCCATGTCTTACCTCTGGTTGCATCAATATAGGATACACCTGCAAGTTACAGAAGTAGTCCTTCGTATTCTGGCCATTATTTATCTCTTTCAAAGTGATATGGAACCAACAGCCGTCAATACTTGGCTCCTGATTGTATTGCCTTTTCCAATTATCGGAACCTTGCTCTTGGCTTATACGAAACTTGATATAGGTTACACAGGGATGAAGCGTGCTATCCAGAGCAATATTGACCGTAGTTCTGGTATTCTGAAACAAGATAATCAGGCCCTCGAAGAGCTTAAGCAACGTCACACGAGCAACTATAACTTGGTCCAATATCTTGAAAATGTGAATGGTTCTTTTCCAGTTTATCGTCACACGAAGACGACCTATTTCCCAAGTGGTGAAGCCAAGTTTGAGGAAATGAAGAAACAGCTCCTTAAAGCAGAGAAATACATTTTCTTGGAATATTTCATCATTGGTGAAGGGGAAATGTGGGGGGAAATCCTAGCAATCTTGAAACAAAAGGTT
>DBFVHV010000319.1:0-18723 GCA_048524165.1 Streptococcus sp. | reverse complement strand
GTTGGTGCGCTCACCTGGTGTTTACTTTAACGATAAGGTTGATAAAAACGGTAAAGTGGGTTACGGATCAACAGTTATTCCTAACCGTGGGGCATGGCTTGAACTTGAAACAGATTCAAAAGACATCGCCTATACTCGTATCGACCGTACACGTAAGATTCCATTCACAACACTTGTGCGTGCGCTTGGATTCTCAGGTGATGACGAAATTGTTGATATCTTTGGTGATAGCGAGTTGGTTCGTAACACAATTGAAAAAGATATCCACAAAAATCCAGCAGATTCACGTACTGATGAAGCGCTTAAAGAAATTTATGAACGTCTTCGTCCAGGTGAACCAAAAACTGCTGACAGCTCACGTAGCTTGCTTGTAGCTCGCTTCTTCGACCCACGTCGTTACGACTTGGCTGCTGTTGGTCGTTACAAAGTTAACAAAAAACTTAACATCAAGACACGTCTTTTGGGACAAACAATTGCTGAAAACTTGGTAGACCCTGAAACAGGTGAAATCCTTGTTGAAGCTGGTACTGAAATGACACGTGATGTGATTGATTCAATCGCAGAACACTTGGATGGTGATTTGAACAAATTTGTATACACACCAAACGATTATGCGGTGGTTACAGAACCTGTTGTTCTTCAAAAATTCAAGGTCGTTGCACCAAATGATCCAGATCGTGTGGTTACAATTGTTGGTAATGCTAACCCAGATGATAAAGTTCGTGCTTTGACGACAGCGGATATCTTGGCTGAAATGAGCTACTTCCTCAACCTTGCTGAAGGTATCGGTAAAGTAGATGATATCGACCACCTTGGTAACCGTCGTATCCGTGCCGTTGGTGAATTGCTTGCTAACCAATTCCGTATCGGTTTGGCTCGTATGGAACGTAACGTGCGTGAACGTATGTCAGTTCAAGATAACGAAGTCTTGACACCACAACAAATCATCAATATTCGTCCTGTAACTGCAGCTGTTAAAGAATTCTTCGGTTCTTCACAGTTGTCACAGTTCATGGACCAACACAACCCACTTTCTGAGTTGTCTCACAAACGCCGTTTGTCAGCCTTAGGACCTGGTGGTTTGACACGTGACCGTGCCGGATATGAAGTTCGTGACGTGCACTACACGCACTACGGTCGTATGTGTCCAATTGAAACACCTGAAGGACCTAACATCGGTTTGATCAATAACTTGTCTTCATACGGACACCTTAACAAGTACGGTTTCATTCAAACACCATATCGTAAGGTTGACCGTGCAACTGGTAAAGTAACCAACGAAGTGGTTTGGTTGACTGCCGACGAAGAAGATGAGTACACAGTTGCTCAGGCCAACTCTAAATTGAACGAAGATGGAACATTTGCAGAAGAAATTGTCATGGGTCGTCACCAAGGTAATAACCAAGAGTACCCATCACACCTTGTAGATTTCGTGGATGTTTCTCCTAAACAGGTAGTTGCCGTTGCGACAGCATGTATTCCTTTCTTGGAAAACGATGACTCTAACCGTGCCCTCATGGGTGCCAACATGCAACGTCAGGCTGTACCATTGATTGATCCTAAAGCACCATTTGTTGGTACTGGTATGGAATATCAGGCTGCCCATGATTCAGGTGCTGCAGTTATCGCTCAACATGATGGTAAAGTTGTCTATTCTGATGCCGATAAGGTTGAAGTTCGTCGTGAAGATGGTTCTCTTGACGTTTATACTATTCAAAAATTCCGTCGTTCAAACTCAGGTACTGCCTACAACCAACGTACTTTGGTTAAGGTTGGTGATATTGTTGAAAAAGGAGACTTTATCGCTGACGGTCCATCTATGGAAGGTGGCGAAATGGCCCTCGGTCAAAACCCTATTGTCGCATACATGACATGGGAAGGTTACAACTTCGAGGATGCTGTTATCATGAGTGAACGCCTCGTGAAAGACGATGTTTATACCTCTGTTCACTTGGAAGAATTCGAATCAGAAACACGTGATACAAAGCTTGGGCCTGAAGAAATCACACGTGAATTGCCAAACGTTGGTGAAGAAGCCCTTAAAGACCTTGACGAAATGGGTATTATCCGTATCGGTGCTGAGGTTAAAGAAGGTGATATTCTTGTCGGTAAGGTAACTCCTAAGGGTGAAAAAGACCTTTCTGCTGAAGAACGTCTTCTCCATGCTATCTTTGGTGATAAATCTCGTGAAGTACGTGATACATCACTCCGTGTACCTCACGGTGGTGATGGTGTCGTTCGTGATGTTAAAATCTTTACGCGTGCAAACGGTGATGAATTGCAATCAGGTGTTAACATGCTTGTGCGTGTTTACATCGCTCAAAAACGTAAAATCAAGGTCGGAGATAAGATGGCCGGTCGTCACGGTAACAAAGGGGTTGTTTCTCGTATTGTTCCTGTTGAAGACATGCCTTACCTTCCAGACGGTACACCGGTTGATATCATGTTGAACCCTCTTGGGGTGCCATCACGTATGAACATTGGTCAGGTTATGGAACTTCACCTTGGTATGGCTGCTCGTAACTTGGGTATCCACATTGCAACACCAGTCTTTGATGGGGCAAGCTCAGAAGATCTCTGGGATACTGTTCGTGAAGCTGGTATGGATAGTGATGCTAAGACAATCCTTTACGATGGACGTACAGGAGAGCCATTTGATAACCGTGTGTCAGTTGGTGTCATGTACATGATCAAACTTCACCACATGGTTGATGATAAACTTCACGCTCGTTCGGTAGGTCCTTACTCACTCGTTACCCAACAACCTCTTGGTGGTAAAGCACAATTTGGTGGACAACGTTTCGGTGAGATGGAGGTTTGGGCTCTTGAAGCTTATGGTGCTTCAAACATTCTTCAAGAAATCTTGACTTACAAGTCAGATGACGTTAACGGACGTTTGAAAGCCTATGAAGCTATCACTAAAGGAAAACCAATTCCAAAACCAGGTGTACCAGAATCATTCCGAGTACTCGTTAAAGAATTGCAATCACTTGGTCTTGATATGCGTGTCCTTGATGAGGATGACTATGAAGTTGAATTGCGTGATCTTGATGAAGGTGAAGACGATGACGTCATGCATGTTGATGATCTTGAAAAAGCACGTGTACAACAAGCCAAAGAAGCTGCTGAATTAGAAAAAGCTAAAGAAGAAGCTTCAGATAAAACAGAATAAAATAAGCTTTAGAGAGGGAGTTAAATCTCTCTGCTAAGGTAGCTGATAAAGGTGAGAATAGCGCTGCTATTGTCAATAGAACAAAAGAAAGGTAATACTAGTGGTTGACGTAAATCGATTTAAAAGTATGCAAATCACACTAGCTTCACCAACTAAGGTCCGTTCATGGTCTTATGGTGAGGTTAAGAAACCTGAAACAATCAACTACCGTACGCTCAAACCAGAACGTGAAGGTCTCTTCGACGAAGTGATCTTTGGTCCTACTAAAGACTGGGAATGTGCGTGTGGGAAATACAAACGTATCCGTTATAAAGGTATCGTTTGTGACCGCTGTGGTGTTGAAGTAACACGTGCTAAGGTTCGTCGCGAACGTATGGGTCACATCGAGTTGAAAGCACCAGTATCACATATCTGGTACTTCAAGGGAATCCCTTCTCGTATGGGATTGACTTTGGATATGAGTCCTCGTGCGCTTGAAGAAGTTATTTACTTCGCAGCTTACGTGGTTATCGATCCAAAGGAAACACCGCTTGAGCCAAAATCTCTCTTGACTGAACGTGAATATCGTGAAAAATTGCAAGAGTATGGTCATGGTTCATTTGTCGCTAAAATGGGTGCAGAAGCTATCCAAGATCTCTTGAAACAAGTAGATTTGGAAGCCGAAATTGCTGAACTCAAAGAAGAGTTGAAGACAGCAACTGGCCAAAAACGTGTTAAAGCAGTTCGTCGTTTGGACGTTCTTGATGCCTTCTACAAGTCTGGTAATAAACCAGAATGGATGGTGCTTAACATCTTGCCAGTATTGCCACCAGATCTTCGTCCGATGGTTCAATTGGACGGTGGTCGTTTTGCAGCATCTGACTTGAACGACCTCTACCGTCGTGTTATCAACCGTAACAACCGTTTGGCTCGTTTGCTTGAATTGAATGCTCCAGGTATCATCGTGCAAAACGAAAAACGTATGTTGCAAGAAGCGGTAGACGCTCTTATTGATAATGGACGTCGTGGTCGTCCAATTACTGGACCAGGTAGTCGTCCCCTTAAATCTTTGAGCCACATGCTTAAAGGTAAACAAGGTCGTTTCCGCCAAAACTTGCTTGGTAAACGTGTCGACTTCTCTGGACGTTCCGTTATTGCCGTTGGTCCAACACTTAAAATGTATCAATGTGGTGTGCCCCGTTTGATGGCCATCGAACTTTTCAAACCATTTGTTATGCGTGAAATCGTTGCGCGTGAATACGCAGGTAACGTGAAAGCTGCTAAACGTATGGTTGAGCGTGGTGACGAACGTATTTGGGATATTCTTGAAGATGTTATCAAGGAACACCCAGTGCTTCTTAACCGCGCACCTACCCTCCACCGTTTGGGTATCCAGGCCTTTGAACCTGTCTTGATTGATGGTAAGGCTCTTCGTCTTCACCCATTGGTATGTGAGGCCTACAATGCCGACTTTGACGGTGACCAAATGGCCATCCACGTTCCATTGTCTGAAGAAGCTCAAGCTGAAGCA
Source organism: Streptococcus sp. (assembly GCA_048524165.1). GTDB lineage: Bacteria > Bacillota > Bacilli > Lactobacillales > Streptococcaceae > Streptococcus. The sequence goes on along the minus strand of DBFVHV010000319.1, from coordinate 14,041 downwards.
CGTTTGCTCCTTCTTGCGGCTGAACACATCCTTAATCCTAAAGACGGTAAACCAGTCGTAACACCATCTCAGGATATGGTTCTTGGTAACTATTACTTGACAATGGAAGAAGAAGGCCGTGAAGGTGAAGGTATGGTCTTCAAGGATATTGATGAGGCAGTTATGGCTTATCGTAATGGTTATGTTCACTTGCATAGCCGTGTAGGTATTGCAGTCGATAGCATGCCTGATAAACCTTGGAAAGAAAACCAACTTCACAAAATCTTAGTAACAACTGTTGGTAAGATTCTCTTCAACTCAATCATTCCATCAGAAATTCCATATCTTCAAGAAACAACAAATGAGAACTTGACAGATAGTACACCAGATAAATACTTCATTGAACCAGGCCAAGACATCCAAACAGTTATCGATAGTTTGGAAATTAATGCGCCATTCAAGAAGAAAAATCTTGGTAACATCATTGCTGAAACCTTCAAACGTCTTCGTACAACTGAAACATCAGCTTTCCTTGACCGTTTGAAAGACCTTGGTTACTATCACTCAACACTTGCTGGATTGACAGTGGGTATCGCCGATATCCCAGTTATCGATAACAAACAAGAAATTATCGATGCTGCTCACCACCGTGTTGAAGAAATTAACAAAGCTTTCCGTCGTGGTTTGATGACAGAAGATGACCGTTATGTTGCTGTTACAACAACATGGCGTGAAGCGAAAGAAGCACTTGAAAAACGTCTGATTGAGACACAAGATCCTAAGAATCCAATCGTTATGATGATGGACTCAGGAGCTCGTGGTAACATCTCTAACTTCTCTCAACTTGCCGGTATGCGTGGTTTGATGGCTGCTCCTAACGGACGTATCATGGAATTGCCTATCCTTTCAAACTTCCGTGAAGGTTTGAGCGTTTTGGAAATGTTCTTCTCTACTCACGGTGCGCGTAAAGGTATGACCGATACGGCCCTTAAGACAGCCGACTCAGGTTATCTTACTCGTCGTTTGGTTGACGTTGCCCAAGATGTTATTATTCGTGAAGATGACTGTGGAACAGATCGTGGTCTTCTCATCCGTGCCATTACTGACGGTAAAGAAGTTACGGAAACACTTGAAGAACGTCTTCAAGGTCGTTACACTAAGAAATCAGTTAAGAATCCTACAACAGGTGAAGTAATCGTAGGTCCAGATACTTTGATTACTGAAGACATGGCTGCAGCTATTGTCAATGCTGGTGTTGAAGAAGTAACTATCCGTTCAGTCTTTACATGTAACACTCGTCATGGTGTCTGCCGTCATTGTTACGGTATCAACTTGGCAACAGGTGATGCGGTTGAAGTTGGTGAAGCAGTTGGTACTATCGCTGCCCAATCTATCGGGGAACCTGGTACACAGCTTACCATGCGTACCTTCCACACCGGTGGGGTAGCCTCAAACACCGATATCACACAGGGTCTTCCACGTATCCAGGAAATCTTTGAAGCACGTAATCCTAAAGGGGAAGCGGTTATCACTGAAGTTAAGGGTACTGTTATTGAAATCGAAGAAGATGCTGCGACACGTACTAAGAAAGTCTTCGTTCAAGGTAAGACTGGAATGGGTGAATACGTCGTTCCATTTACAGCTCGTATGAAAGTAGAAGTTGGTGACGAAGTACACCGTGGTGCGGCCTTGACAGAAGGGTCAATCCAACCGAAACGTCTCCTTGAAGTACGTGATACCTTGTCAGTAGAAACTTATCTTCTTGCAGAAGTGCAAAAAGTTTACCGTAGCCAAGGGGTAGAAATCGGTGACAAACACGTCGAAGTAATGGTTCGTCAAATGCTTCGTAAAGTACGTGTTATGGATCCAGGTGATACAGACCTCCTTCCAGGTACACTTATGGACATTTCTGACTTTACAGATGCTAACAAGGATATTGTTATCTCTGGTGGTGTTCCTGCAACATCTCGTCCAGTCCTTCTTGGTATTACTAAAGCCTCACTTGAAACAAATTCATTCTTGTCAGCTGCTTCCTTCCAAGAAACAACACGTGTGCTTACAGATGCAGCTATCCGTGGTAAGAAAGACCATCTTCTTGGTCTTAAAGAAAATGTTATTATTGGTAAGACTATCCCTGCTGGTACAGGTATGGCTCGTTACCGTAACATTGAACCACTTTCAGTTAACGAAGTTGAAGTTATTGAAAACATTGCTGTTGATGAAGCAATTGTGGAATCATCTGAAGAGTAAGACTAAAACAAAAGAACTCACAAATGTGGGTTCTTTTTGTGCTTATATCATCAAAAACTCTTCTATTCTTGCTATATGTGAAAAATAAGACCATTTTTTTTATCTTTTCCAGAAAATTTTGTATAATAAGGACACCAAAGATGAAGTGAGAAAGAAAAATGTACCAAGTAGTTGAAATGAAAGGGGATTTGGAACCGTGGTGGTTCTTGGAAGGTTGGCAGGAGGATATCATAAGTACTAAGGAATTTGAAAACTTTTACGATGCCCTCAAGTACTACAAAAAACGTTGGTTTGCCATGGAAGAAGTCTTGCCAAGTTACATCAGCCGCAGTAGTGTCATGACTGCTTTTTGGGACCAAGAGGATAAACACTGGTGTGAGGAGTGTGATGAATACCTGCAAGTCTATCAATCGATTGCACTTTTGGATGATTGGCAGGAAATTCCCGAGGAAAAATACCGTCCGGGATATGAAAAGCGAAATGACCTTCCAAATCATGCCCACTGTAAAATTAAACGTTAAACAATGCAGAAGCTCGAATTTTTTCGGGCTTCTTTTCATTTTCTTAAACTTTTTACGAATAGGTTTATGAGGAGGTCCTTATGGTAACAGAATTTGCTAAGGAAATGATCAAAAATGCTGATAGTTGTGGGGCTCAAGACATCTACGTCATTCCACGTCAAGATGTTTATGAGCTCTATATGCGAGTTGGCCAAGAGAGGAGATTGATTGATGTATATCGGCCTGATTTCATGGCTAGTCTTATTGGTCACTTTAAATTTGTGGCGGGAATGATGGTGGGTGAGAAGCGTAGGAGTCAACTAGGTTCCTGTGACTATGATTGTGGTGATGGTCAAAAGATTTCTCTGCGTTTGTCAACCGTTGGGGACTATCGAGGTTTGGAGAGCTTGGTTATCCGTATCCTACATTCCGAACGTCGAGAATTAGTGTATTGGAATCAAGGAATCCAGCCTATTATGGATGCCTTGGATTATCGAGGGCTGTATCTTTTTGCGGGTCCCGTAGGTTCTGGGAAGACTACACTTATGCACGAGTTGGTTCAGGAGCGTTTTAAGGGGCAGCAGGTAATTTCAATTGAGGATCCTGTTGAAATTAAACAGGATAATGTCTTGCAGCTCCAGGTTAATCAGGCGATCGATATGACCTATGATAGTTTGATTAAGCTATCTCTACGTCACCGTCCAGATGTTTTGATTATTGGAGAAATTCGGGATAAGGAAACTGCCCGGGCAGTTATCAGAGCTAGTCTAACAGGTGTAACTGTTCTTTCAACTATTCATGCTAAGAGTATCGCTGGCGTTTACGAACGTCTCTTGGACCTTGGCGTAGATAAGTCTGAGTTGGATAATGCTCTACAAGGCATTGCCTACATGCGTTTGATTAAGGGAGGAGGTGTGATTGATTTTGCCAGAGAAAATTTCCAAAACCATTCGTCGACCAACTGGAACCGGCAGTTGGAAGACTTGGTTAAACAGGGACATCTCACTGAAAGGGATATCCAAGGGGAGAAAATTAAAGATTAACCAACAAGTTAAGGTTATCCAGCTCTTCAAACAACTTCTAAAGGCCGGTTTTACCTTAACTGAAATCGTGGCCTTTTTGGAGCGAAGTCACTTGCTGAAAGAGACGTCCTTGTCTCTTATGAAAGAGAGTTTAATACGCGGTGATAGGTTGGACCAGATGTTTGCGTCAGTGGGCTTTTCTGACAATATCGTTACTCAGATTGCTCTTGCTGACAAGCACGGTGATCTTCTAGGGAGTCTAACAAAGATTGAAACCTATATGCTTCGTATGACAAAGGTTCGCAAGAAACTCATGGAGGTGGCGACTTATCCCATACTACTTCTGGGTTTTCTGATTATGATTATGCTAGGACTTAAAAATTATCTTCTACCCCAACTCTTAGAGGGTGATGGTAAGGGTAATTGGGCCGTACAATTGGTTCAAATTTTTCCCCAGCTCTTTTTTGTGAGTTTGTGTGGATTCCTTGTATTGAGCTTAATTCTCTATCTATGGGTGAAACGACAGTCAGCCCTTGTCTTATATCGACGAATGACTAAAATCCCTTTTATAGGCCAAACTGTTAGGTTGTATACGACCGCCTATTATGCTAGGGAATGGGGGAATTTATTAGGTCAAGGCGTCGACTTGCTAGATTTGGTTTCTCTTATGCAAGAGCAAAAATCTAAGCTCTTTCGTGAGCTTGGGGTCGATTTGGAAGAAGCCTTGATGCTGGGACAGAGTTTTCCTGACCGTATTGCCAGTCATCCGTTTTTTACTAAGGAGCTCTCCCTAATTATTGCTTATGGAGAAGCCAATGCGAGGTTGGGCTATGAGTTGGAAGTTTATGCCGAGGAGGTTTGGCAAAACTTCTTTAACCGTCTTAATAAGGCAACAACCTTTGTGCAACCCCTCATTTTTGTTATTGTTGCTGTTGTGATTGTAATGATCTATGCAGCCATGCTATTACCAATGTATCAAAATATGGAAGGAATGATGTCATGAAATTGATGTTAAAAAAATTGAATGCCATTAAATTACGAGCCTTTACTCTGATTGAAATGCTAGTCGTACTTCTCATTATCAGTATTCTCCTTTTACTCTTTGTTCCTAACTTGAGCAAGCAGAAGGATTCCGTTAAGGAAACTGGAAATGCGGCTGTAGTCAAGGTCGTGGATTCTCAGGCAGAACTTTATGAAATGAAGAATAACAAGACAGCTAGCTTGGCAGCTCTTGTTTCAGAAGGTCAAATTACGCAAAAACAGGCGGATTCATACAATGATTATTATGCGAAACATGGTGGTGAAAGCCGCTCAGTGGCCAATTAGAGCTTTCACCTTGTTGGAGAGTCTGGTGACACTAGCAGTGGTTGTCTTTCTCACTCTGAGTTTGTCAGGATCAGTCACAGGTATTTTTCAGCAGGTAGAGACTAATCTTTTTTATCTGCGTTTTGAGTACCTATACCGAGATAGTCAGCGCTTGGCAGCAGCGGAAGGATCTAATGTTGAATTGCAGTTGACTAAGGATAAGGTTAGTAATGGAAGGTCTAGTCTGATTATTCCTAAAAGTATTCATCTGGATAAGGGGCAGATGCTAGTGTTTGATGCTAAAGGAGGCAACTCTAGCCTCACGAAAATTCGTTTTTCAAGTGATAAGGAGGTGGTGACCTATCAGCTTAACATGGGCAGTGGTAAATATAAAAAGACGGTCTCTTAGAGGTTATATTCTTATTGAAAGCTTGGTAGCTATGGCTGTTTTAGTACTTGTCAGCGGTCTGATATTGGAACAAATTAATACTAATCGCAGACTAATGGCTGAGAATCTCCATCAACAAGAGGTCTTGAGTGTGGCAACAATGGCAGTTCAGACCAAGCAAGACCAGTTAACATTGAATGGTATAACGGTGACAGTTAAACGTAGCCAGCAAGGTATCACGGTTTATGAATCGGGAAAGGAGATTATTCATGTCTCTAAGCAGTAAGTTGCGTGCCTTTACCCTCTTGGAATGTCTAGTGGCCTTGTTGGTCATTGCTGGCTCAGTTCAAGTTTATCAAGGGCTAACCACTGTACTTGTGAGTAATGTTAAGCAGGTAAGACAACAAGAAAACCAAGACTGGCTCCTATTTGTTCAACAAATGGAGGCGGAATTAGAAGGTTGTCAGTTGATTAAGGGAGAGGGGACCAAACTCTATGTCAAGCAGGATAATCAAGATTTGGCTTTTGGTCTTTCAAGTGCCTCTGATTTTCGAAAAACAAATGCTGATGGCCGAGGCTATCAACCCATGCTTTTCGATGTCAAGTCTAGTACGGTGAGCCAAAAGAACCAGATAGTTACCATCCAAGTGACTCTTAAAAATGGACTACAAAGGAGTTTTATTTATGCTTTTGAAAAAACAGGTTAGGGGAGGCGTTCTCCTCTACGCTCTCTTTATGGCTGGCATTTTTACACTCCTTCTTCAGGTTTATCTGGAACGGGTGGTAGCTAGCTCTAGACAAAATCAAGTGCAAATAGTGGCCAGTCAAAGCCGTCTCATGGCAGAGATGACTATGGACTTGGTGGATAAGCAAGCAGGTGCTTTTAGTTTTTCTCAGGGTGCTACGACTTACGAGGTTAAGGATAAACAAGTGATTGTCAGAGTTGCCAGTAAAGGCCAAATCAAGACCTATCGTTATGTGAAGAAACAGGAGCAGAAATAGAAATTCTCTTTCCTTTTTGATATGATAGAGGGACGGAGGAAATCATGAATTTTGAAGCAATTGAGACAGCTTTTGAGCTGTTGTTAGAAAATGTCCAAACCATTGAAAATGATCTTGGAACCCATGCTTACGATGCACTTATTGAGCAAAATTCCTATTATTTGGGAGCTGAGGTTGCTAATGAACTCATCATCAAAAACAATGAGAAATTACGGGCGCTTAATCTAAGTAAAGAGGAGTGGCGTCGTGCTTTTCAGTTTTTGTTTATCAAACTAGGACAATTGGAAGCTTTACAAGCCAATCACCAATTTACACCAGATGCTATCGGATTTATCATTCTGTACTTGCTCGAAGGTTTGACCCAGGAAAATCAATTAGATATCTTGGAGATTGGTTCGGGAACAGGAAACTTGGCTGAAACTCTTCTAAATAATAGTCAGAAAAACCTTAATTATATGGGGATGGAAGTCGATGATCTTCTTATCGATTTGTCAGCTAGTATTGCTGAGGTGGTGAATTCAGCTGCGGTTTATATCCAAGAAGATGCTGTTCGACCACATATTCTCAAAGAGAGCGACGTTATTATCAGCGATTTACCTGTTGGTTACTACCCTAATGATGAGATTGCGAGTCGTTTCAAGGTGGCAGCAACTGGTGAACACACTTATGCTCATCATCTTCTTATGGAGCAATCGCTTAAGTATTTGAAGAAAGACGGTATTGCTATTCTTTTGGCACCAACTAATCTTTTGACAAGCCCTCAAAGTGATTTGCTTAAGAAGTGGTTATCAGGATATGCTGATATTATTGCTGTTATCACTCTTCCAGAAGCAGCTTTTGGCAATAAACATAACATGAAATCTATCTTTGTGCTTAAAAAACAAACTAAAAATGCTCCTGAAACCTTCGTTTATCCACTTAGCGATTTGCAAAATCCAGAGGTCCTCAAGGATTTCACAGAGAATTTCCAAAAATGGAAATCAGATAATTCCATTTTCTAGCAAAACATGATAGAATAGGGATATATTATTGAAAGCGTTTTACAAAGAGGTGGCTTATGACAAAAACAATAGCAATCAATGCAGGAAGTTCAAGCTTGAAATGGCAATTATATGAAATGCCAGAAGAAGTTGTTCTTGCTAAGGGTTTGATTGAACGTATCGGCTTGAAAGATTCTGTTTCAACAGTAAAATTTGCTGACCGTTCTGAATCGCAAACCTTAGATATCGCTGACCATGTTCAAGCGGTAAAAATCTTGCTTGATGACTTGATTCGTTTCGATATTATCAAGAGCTATGATGAAATTACAGGTGTTGGTCACCGTGTGGTTGCTGGTGGAGAATATTTCAAAGAATCAAGCTTGGTGGATGAAGATGCCTTGGCTAAGATTGAAGAATTGTCAGCCTTGGCACCGTTACACAATCCAGGTGCAGCTTCAGGGATTCGTGCCTTCAAGGAGCTCCTACCAGATATTACAAGCGTTGCTGTTTTTGATACAGCTTTTCATACATCTATGCCAGAAGTGGCTTACCGTTACCCAGTGCCTAACCGTTATTATACAGACTATCAAGTTCGTAAATACGGAGCACACGGAACTAGCCACCAATATGTTTCTCAAGAAGCAGCTAAGCTACTAGGAAAACCTATTGAAGAAACGAAGATTATCACAGCCCATGTGGGAAATGGTGTTTCAATTACTGCCGTTGATGGTGGTAAATCAGTGGACACTTCAATGGGCTTGACACCACTTGGCGGAGTTATGATGGGAACACGTACTGGGGATCTCGATCCAGCGATTATTCCATTCATTATTGACCGTGAGCCTGACATGGCCGATGCTGAACGTATTCGTCATGTCTTTAACAAGGAATCAGGTCTTCTTGGTATTTCTGAAAAATCAAGCGATATGCGTGATATCATTGCTGGTAAAGAGGCTGGTGATGAAAAATGTACGTTGGCCTATGATCTTTATGTGGATCGTTTGCGTAAATACATCGCTCAATACTTTGGTGTCATGAACGGAGCGGATGCTATCGTCTTTACAGCGGGTATCGGTGAAAATTCTGCGGATGTTCGCGCTTCAGTTTTGGATGGTCTCACTTGGTTTGGTATTGAAGTGGATCCTGAAAAGAATGTTTTCGGACATGTTGGCGATATTACAACAGCAGATTCAGCTGTTAAAGTGTTTGTTATTCCAACAGATGAAGAATTGGTGATTGCGCGTGATGTTGAGCGCCTTAAAACTAAATAAGTTATCAAAAATTTGATAAGACCAGAAAAGTTGGCTGAGCAATTGGCCAGCTTTTTTGAATGCTTTGAAAAAATCATTCAACTATTTCTATATATGTTCATTAAAAAGCTAAAGAAAATTTCACAAAAAATGTAAAAAAGACTTTACAAAATATATAAAGTAAACTATACTATAAATGTAAAGCGAACTTGACAAAAGAAAAGGAGTCGAAATAGTTGAGAAGAAACGATAGAGTTGAGGTATCATATGGAAACAAAGATTCAGGAACTTCGCAAGGCTAATAAGATTAGTCAGGCAGAGTTAGCAGATGAGATGGGAGTCACGAGACAGACTATCATTTCGCTCGAAAAAGGACGCTATAATGCGTCGTTGGAACTAGCTTTTAAAATTGCTAGGTATTTTGGAAAGACTATTGAAGAAGTCTTTATTTTTGAAGAAGATTAAGGAGTAAAGATATGTTTAAACAGGTAATGAAGAAAATTGGCGTTATTTTTTTAGCGCTTACTCTACTAATCTTAGATTTAACACTATTAGGTGCTTTCCCGCTACTTACTAAGGATGGTAAGGTTTCACTTGTGGAGCAAATAGGTTACGGTGTTTGGGCATTAGGGAGTCTGGCTATTTTTATCGTGATTGCTTATAGATTTAAACTCTTATCGCTTAAAGAGATTAATTGGAGACGTCTCGTTGCGATTGCTTCTCTAAATCTCGTCATCTTTTTCCTAGGTGATCTTCTAGGGTATTTTGTTGGTCAGTTAACACATAATTCAGCTATGGAAAATCAAGATGCTTTAAATGATATTTTTGCCCACGTACCATTCTATCTTTACCTAGTAGTCGCCGGTTTTATCATTCCAATTATGGAAGAAATCATTTTTAGGGGACTCTTAGCCAAGGTGCTCTTTGGAAAATACTTTAAGACGGGTCTTGCTATTTCCAGTCTTCTCTTTATGGCTGGTCACTCAGCATTTACCCCTCAGACAATTGTCGTCTATGGTATTATGTCAGCTGGTCTTGCCATAACATATTATAAGACTAAGCATATCGAGTACAGTATGGGTGTCCATATCTTAAACAACAGTATAGCTGTCCTACTTACTCTTTTTGTTTAAGGTGAATGTTTAAAGTTATCATTGAAAAATTTTATATTGCTCTTTTAAAGGGTAATGAAGGGAGTATCAAGATATGTTATTAAAAACGTTAGGAAAGAAAACAACAGAATCAGAGTATAAAAAATACATAGCCCGAGTATCATGTTCTTTCTTTTCTTTAGGTATTTTGGGATTATTTATTATTCGCTCTAACAGTCTTAGTGATTATGCGTTAGGATTAGTAATGGGAGTTACCATTGGGAGTTATGCCCTGTCGATTTATTATTTTGTAGCGCTTAGGCATTCGAAACGTCTTCACCAGATGTACATTACTGCCTACGATGAGCGAAATAAACAGATTTTGCAGGTGACAGCAGTTGCAACACTGGTTCTGGAGTTTTTGCTTATCTTTGCTTTGATTGCCCTATATGCCTTTGCTAATATTCAGTTGCCCTATGTTACAGTCCTATCTATCTTGCTCTATGGCTTGGTTTTGGGATTTGCTTTTATTCATCTTATTCTATCTAAAATAGGATAGGAGTCCATCATTTCTTCAAGACTATACCTCTTATTTTCATGGTGTCTTGTCAAAACAGTAGACTTGTATTATAATAAAGATACAAAACAACAATAAAAAGAGGTAGCTTCTTATGAACAAAGAGTCCATTTTAAAACGTTTTCTTTATTTTTTACTAGCTTTCCTAATACTAATTATTGATCAAGTTCCAACCATCTATATAGGTGTCAAAGGTGCAAGCTTGGTCTGTCTCTTAGTTTTTGTCTTACTTCTCATGAGCGCTGGAGCTCTTTTCTTGGGAAAACGCTTGGGTCTTCTTGAGGGCTTCAAGCCCCTTTCTTCCCTAAAGGCATGGGGGATGATTGGTCTTACCTACCTGGGTATTTACATTGTTACTAGGATTGGTGCAATGGTCATGATGTGGGAAGGTGTTAGCAATAGCACCAATCAGGCAATCATAGAAAATGCCCATATGAATCCCTTTGTTCTCATAACCTTTACGGTAATTATGGCACCGATTGTGGAAGAATTGGTTTTTCGAGGGATCCTCATGAGACGTGTCTTTAATCCAGATTCTATTGTTGGCTTGATTTTGAGTAGCTTACTCTTTGGCCTTGCTCATATGCCTAATAGCATCGGTGTTTGGATTGTATATGCAGGTATGGGGTTTGCCCTTGGGACAGTATATCGTAAGTTTCAAAAGTTAGAGTACTGTATCATGGCCCATATGATTAACAATAGTATTGCGGTTTCAATGATGTTACTCTTGCAATTGTTAGCGCCCTATATCAAATAAAGCTCGGAATTTTCCGAGCTTTTTACTATAATTTTTTGGCTTTGGCAATGGTTGTATCAATACTTGAAGCCACACTATGGGTGAGACCTGTACGCTCAAGGTCCATGAGACCGGCGATAGTGGTCCCACCAGGGCTACATACCTTGTCAATAAGATCATGTGGACTGTCGTTACCAAGACTGAGATTTTCAGCAGTAGCTAAAACTGTCTGTGTGGCAATGGTCAGGGCAACCTGCTTACTTAGGCCATTTTTGACGCCAGCCTTAGCCAGAGCCTCGATAAAGAGGGCGATATAGGCCGGACTAGAGCCAGCTAGGGCAGTGAAGGTATCAAAGTCCTTCTCCGCCAATTCAACAGTAGTTCCAAAACTATCTGTGATTTCCTTGGCAACTGCCAAAAGGTCCTCGGATACCTTATCGTTGGTACAAAGACCAGTAGTGCTCTTGAGAATCTGAGCGTTAAGGTTAGGCATGATACGAATGAGAGGAAGGTCTGGACCGGTAAGTGAAGCGAGGCGTTCCAAGGTTACTCCAGCAGCCATACTCATGATAGGTTGATGGAAATTGAGGCCAGTTAGTACCTTATCAAACATTTGAGGTTTGATGCCAAGAATGACTAAGTCAGCATTATCCAACAATTCTTGATGGGAAGCAGCAGCTTCAACCTCTAGTTCCTCTGCAATTTGGCGTGAACGAGCCAAGGAAGACCCTGAAATAATGATACGATGTGAGCTTGTATTTAGGCCGTTGATAATGGCTGTCGCCATCTTTCCAACGCCAATAAAACCAATAATCATGGGTTACTCCTTGTCTTAGTAGTTTTTAATCAAATCCACTGTTGAACAATCCAACTTCTTAACAATCGCTTGTAAGAAGGCTTGTGCCTCTAGGAAGTCATCCATCGAATAAAGGGTTTGGTGCGAGTGAATGTAACGGGCACAAACACCGATAGTTGTTGATGGGACACCAGCATTCTGCAAGTGAGCGGCACCAGCATCTGTTCCGCCCGCAGCACAGTAGTATTGGTATTTGATACCAGCTTCTTCAGCTGTAGTCAAAAGGAAATCTTTCATATTTGGCAACATGATGTGACCTGGGTCGAAGAAACGAATAAGGGTACCATCACCTACCTTACCTTGATTACCATAGATATCACCTGCAGGAGAACAGTCCACGGCAAAGAAAACTTCAGGATCAAATTTAGTGGTAGAAACATGGGCACCACGTAAACCAACCTCTTCTTGAACGTTGGCACCAGCAATTAGAGTATTATTGAGTTCTTGATCTTTAACGTTTTCCAAGAGTTCACGAATCATGAGAACACCATAACGGTTATCCCAGGCTTTAGAAATGACATTCTTTTGATTGGCTGTGAGAATCGTTTCTGATTCAGGAATGATGACATCACCAGGGAAAACACCGTAGGCATTAGCCTCTTCTTGGTTGGCAAAACCAGCATCAAAGACGATATCAGAAACACTAGGAAGACTTGAAGCCCCGCCACTAGCACGTAAGAAATGAGGTGGCACCGAACCTGAGATAACAGGATAAACACGACCATCACGGGTGTGTAGGGTAAAGCGTTGTGAGCTGACAACCAGTGGGTTCCAACCACCAAGTTCGACGACACGGAAAGTCCCGTCTGCCTTGATTTCCTTAATCATAAACCCAACTTCGTCCATGTGGGCAGCCACGAGCACCTTAGGGGCATTTTCCGCTTGGCTATGCTTGATACCGAAAATACCACCGAGACCATCTGTTTGGACCTCATCTACGAGTGGTGTAATATTTTGGCGAAGGTAGTCTCGTACTGGTGCCTCAAATCCTGAAGTGGCACTGAGTTCGGTTACTTCTTTAATCTTGTCAAATAGGGTAGTCATAAAATCCTCCTTGAGTAGTACTTGCTACTATTTTAGCACGATTCTCAAGAGATAGGTAGCCTCTCCCCATTCCTCTAAAATTATGGTAAAATGTTTTTTATGAAACGTAAAACATTGGCCTTGTTTGCTGGAGGCGTAGGAGCTTTAGGTCTCTTGGCAATGACAGAGAAGTATAGACAGTCACGCGTAGAAATGAAGAAAGCTGCATTAATCCAAGATATTAGACAAGAATTATCACATCTTGGACCTATCGCAGTTCTTTACACGAATCCTACGGATAAGGAAAATCCTGGGATCACAGGAGGTATCGTCTTAGAGGATGGACGTGCCTATAGCTTTGTTTATGCAGAGGACAAGCTGACCTATGAGGAGGACCAAGCATGATTATTCCTAAGAATCTTGAAGAACTGGCAAGCTATGTCGAGAGTGATCAAAAAGTGGTCTTCTTTTTCACTGCCGATTGGTGTCCAGACTGCCAGTTCATCTACCCCGTTATGCCTGAAATTGAAGCCAACCATCCAAATATGACCTTTGTGCGTGTTAACCGTGATGATTATATGGCTTTAGCACAAACGTGGAATATTTTTGGTATCCCAAGTTTTGTCGTGACTCAGAATGGTCAGGAATTGGGTCGTTTGGTCAATAAAGCTCGTAAAACCAAAGAAGAAATCACTGCCTTTTTGTCGGAGATTTAAAAGATGAAAATCAACCACTTTTCTAATATCTCTCTTGATATTTCAGAAACCAAAGAAAAGTATCTGACAGAAAAAAATGAGAAAATCATCGAAGAATTATGCCAAGTTTTAGTAGAACATTCTAAAATTGAAAGCGATATCTTCTTGAAACACCAAGAAATAAATACCTACAAAAAGGAAAATAATCTTCCAACACATCAAACTATTCCTGGAGAAATGGAGTTATTTGATGATTTTAACGAGAAGTTGACTCCTTTAGCTCAAAATTACTTGACTGATAACTGTTATAAAAGAGGTTTTTCAGCTTCTTTTGGTTCTCCAGGAGCCTATGATTTTGTGTTGGAGACTTGTCTAGTTAAGTTTATT